>JAPPHK010000145.1 GCA_028820795.1 Nitrospinota bacterium
TCATGTTCGAGCCCTCGCCCACGTTGCCCGCCTCGTCCACGAAGATGCCGTTGTCCAGGCCGCCTTCTTTCGCCTCCATCTGCATGAGGGTGTTGGGCAGGTAGTTCGTGCTCTTCGTGACCGCGTACAGCGGCGGCTTGATGGGGTAGGTCGTCGTCATCACGCGCATCCCTTCCGCGTAGTAGCGCTCCGGGTAGTCCAGGCCGCCGAAGATCATCACGAAAAAGGCGGGCTCGGCGTCGCCCGCGGGTATCAGCCCCAGGTTCCCGGTGCCCGAGGAGGCCCAGTAGCGGATCGAACCCTCGCGGCGGCCCGAGAGCGCGCTCGTGCGGATGACGATCTCGCGCATCTCCTCGCGGCTCGGCAGTTCGAGCTTCGAAGCCTCCGCCGATCGGATGAAGCGGTCCAGGTGGTTTTCGAGATCATAGATCTTTCCCTCGATGATGGCCGCCGTGTCGAAGATGCCGTGGCCGCGGTGGACCATGTGGTCGTCGAAGGGAATGACCATGAGGGCAGGGTCCGTCACCACGCCGCCCAGGTGGCTCGAGTAAAACGCCGAGAAATCGACCTCCTGCGCCGCGCGCAGGTTCTCGAGACTATCGAGTACGTCCTCTCTTGTGAGCACGCCGATGGTTTCCGCCATGTTGTTCTCCTTATGCCGTGCAGCCTGGTTCGGGAATTTCAGGAAACATCCCGTATGGTGAATCCGTATTTCATTCGAATTTGTCCGCATGATGCCGCGTGGGTGATTTTCGGGCAAGGGCCTGCTACATTGTCGGCCCGAAAGGGGTTGTTGAAAAAGCTTATTTGGCCAGGATTGTGGTTGTAGGGACAACCCTCCGTGGTTGTCCTTTTGCAGGGTGGCGAAAATGAGGACAGGCACGGAGGCCTGTCCCTACAAGAGGCGTTTCGGTTTTGTTCGTCATTCCGGCGAAAGCCGGAATCCATTTGCGGATGCGGGTGAATGAATGACGGCGTTTCATTCCCCACCGATGCGCAGGAACCCTGCCGAAAGGCAAAAGGCGTAAAATGGATTCCGGCTTTCGCCGGAATGACGGTGAATACTCCCGATTGAGTGGGGGGCAACAACACTTTTTGGGGACTTTTTCAACAGCCCCTTGTGGTGGAACATTTTCGAGCGGATGCCTCGCAGGAGAGTTGTTTGATGCAGGACAACGGTTTCCTGAACGAAGAGCAGAAGATGGTGCGCGACATGGTGCGCGATTTCTGCGAGCGCGAGATCGCCCCGGTGGCGGCGGAGATAGACGAAGGGCGCTTCCCGGCGGAGGTCGTGAAGGGCATGGGCGAACTCGGGCTGATGGGCCTCACGGTGCCCGATTCCTACGGCGGCGGCGGCGCGGACCCCGTCTCGATGGCGCTGGCGACCGAAGAAGTCGCCGCCGCGTGTCCTTCGACGAGCGCGATCTTCGCCGCGCACAACTCCCTGGTCTGCGAGCCGGTGCACCGCTTCGGCAGCGAGGGGCAAAAGAAAAAATTCCTGCGCGGCCTGGCGGACGGCTCGTGCATCGGCGCCTTCGCGCTCACGGAGCCGGGCGCGGGTTCGGACGCCGCTTCGCTCACCACGAGCGCGGTGCGCGAGGGGGACGCCTACCGTATCAACGGCGTCAAGCGCTTCATCACGAGCGGCAAGCAGGCGGGCCTGTGCCTTCTCTTCGCCGTGACGGACCGCGCGAAGCGCCACAAGGGGCTGAGCGCCTTCCTGGTGCCGCGCGACGTCCAAGGCTTCGAGGTCGTGCGCAGCGAGGACAAGATGGGGATGCACGGGTGTTCGATATCGGAGCTTCGCTTCGACGCCGTGGAGCTGCCCGAGGAGAACCGCATGGGGGAGGAGGGGCAGGGCTTCGAGCTCGCGATGCGCATCTTGGATTCTGGGCGCATCATCGTCGCCGCCCAGGGGCTGGGCTTCGCGCGGGCGTGTCTCGACGCCTCGGTGGCCTATGCGCGCGAGCGCGAGACGTTCGGCGTCCCGCTAAAGGACCACCAGCCCGTTGCGTGGAAACTCGCCGACATGGCCGTGCGTGTCCACGGCGCGCGCCTGCTGACATTGAAGGCGGCGCGGCTCAAAATGGCGGGTGCGCCCTATTCGGCCGAATCCGCCATCGCCAAGGTGTTCGCCACCGACGCCGCCCAGCGAAACGCCGAAGAGGGCGTCCAACTCCACGGGGGCAACGGCTACATGCGCGAGTATCCCGTGGAGCGCTTCTACCGGGCGTCGAAGGTGACGCAGATCTACGAGGGAACGAACGAGATACTCCGCCAGGTCATCGCCAAGCACCTGCTCAACTGAGACGATTCCGCCCACCGCCCGTTTGCCGAGCGCCATCTATGGGAAAAAGCTTTTTTGAGGCGCATCCATGCAACTCAAACTTGTTTGTGGATCACTTTTGGGCCGAAAGTGATCAGAAACGCCGGTTTTTTCGCACTCGTTACCAGAAACTTGCTCTCGCCGCCCGAATAGTGCGTATGACGACGAGAAAAAAGCTGTTTTATCGCTCATGTATTAACCATAAAACCGCTTGCCGCTCACTTTTGGCCAAAAATGATTGACAAAATGTCGCAAATTTCATATTCGAGTAAGAGACGGTATGTTCAGAGGTTAATTCAGAGGTCCCGGAACGGTTTTTTTTGATGGAGCCGTCATCTCACATTCCATGATGAGGTTTGGAAAGTACTAATGGCCCCGGTTCACTACCACGAAGGGCGTTTCCCTCCAGAAAAAAGCCTCGATTGGGGAGCGCTGGTGCCGCTGCTCGGCCCGGCGGTCGCCGCTTTGGCACGCTACGACGGCGTGCTCGCCGCCATCCCTAACCCCGGCGTGTTGCTTTCGCCTCTGACTACCCAGGAGGCGGTGCTCTCCTCGCGCATCGAGGGCACCCAGGCCACGATGGGCGAAGTGCTGGAATTCGAAGCGGGGGAGGAAGTGGGCTCTCCCGATCGTCGAGGCGATATTGAGGAAATACGCAACTACCGCGCCGCGATGCGGCAGGCGGAGAATATGTTGGAAACATTGCCGCTCTCCGGAAGAGTCGTCCGCGAGGCTCATCGCGTTTTACTTTCCGGGGTGCGCGGGAGGAACAGATCTCCCGGTGAATATCGGCGTATCCCCAACTGGATTGGCCCACCGGGGTGCGAAATTGATGCCGCCAAGTTCGTGCCCATCGGGGTGGAGAAACTCGACGAGGCCATGAGCACGTGGGAGCACTATATCCATCAGGATACGCCCGATCTGCTGGTGCAGACAGCCGTCTTGCACGCCGAGTTCGAAGCACTGCACCCCTTCCTGGATGGCAACGGCCGATTGGGGCGGATGTTGGTTCCTCTGTTTTTGTGGCAGCGCCGTCTTATCAGTCGTCCCATGTTCTATATCAGCGCCTATTTCGAGGCGCACCGCGATGCGTATTACGATGGGTTGCTTGCCGTCTCGCGTGATGATGATTGGACTGGCTGGTGTAAATTTTTTTTAGAGGGGGTGCGAGTGCAAGCGGAGGACAATCTGGCGAAGGCCAGGGCTATACTTGACCTCTACGAGGATATGAAGATACGTATGGCCGAATTGACCCGCTCTCGATACTATGTCCACGCCTTGGACTGGATTTTCGAGCGGCCAATTTTCCGCAGCATTGATTTTGTGAACACGGCGGGCATTCCTGAGCCGACGGCGCGGCGTGTGCTTCGAGTGCTTCGGCAAAATGAAGTCCTGAGCGTTATCAGAAGTGGGGGAGGTCGCCGATCGCCTATCCTTTCATTCCCTGATTTACTCAACACCGCGGAGGGAAAAAAGCTGTTTTAATAATCACAAATTAACAATAAAGCAATTTGTCGCTCATATTTCGGCGAAAATGATTGACGAAATCTTTTGTGTACATTTTTTGACAACAAACACATTGGTGCTGTCCAGATATGGAGTTTCACGACGGGAAGAAAGCTGTTTTGAGGCGCATCCATGCAACTCAAACTTGTTTGTGGATCACTTTTGGGCCAAAAGTGATCAGAAACGCCGGTTTTCTCGCACTCGTTACCAGAAACTTGCTCTCGCCGCCCGAATAGTGCGTATGACGACGAGAAAAAAGCTGTTTTATCGCTCATGTATTAACCATAAAACCGCTTGCCGCTCACTTTTGGCCAAAAATGATTGACAAAATCGTTTGCTGCGCATTTATTGACGACACACGCATCTCCGCCCGTAATTGGAGATGATGAGCCGATGCTGGTTTCACGATTTCACTCGAGCGGTTTTTGGAAGAAGCGAGCGCCTCGCGCGCGCTTGCGGCGCCGTGTTGTCCTCGCCGTCGCCCTCGCTTTCCTCGTGAGCGGCTGCGTGACGCCGACGCCGAAGCGGCAGAGTAACGTCTGCTCGGTTTTCGACCAGCAGCCCGACTGGTACGACTACGCCCGCGCGTCCGAGAAGCGCTGGGGCACGCCGGTGCACGTTCAAATGGCGTTCGTTTGGAAAGAATCGAGTTTCCAGAGCCACGTGAGGCCGCCCATGCGGTGGTTCCTGTTCATCCCGCTCGGCCGCGCCTCCACGGCCGTGGGCTACGCGCAGCCCCTGAACCAGACCTGGCGGGAGTACAAGGCGGAGCGCGGCAGCATTTTGAGCAACCGAACGCGCATGAAGGATGCGCTCGACTTCATCGGGTGGTACAACGCCAAGACCCGGCACGAACTGGGCATCTCCCTGCATGACGCGCAAAGGCTCTACCTCGCCTACCACGAGGGAAGGGGCGGGTACCAGCGCGGAACGTGGAAGAAAAAGCCGAAAATACGCCGCGCCGCGCGGCGCGTGGCCGAGACCGCCCGGCGCTACAAGGCCCAGCTCGCGCGCTGCGAATCGAGGTACCGCTGCGATTCGTGGTACCAGATATGGCCCTTTTGCCAGTGAGGAATTCCGAATGCTTTCGTATCGTTTTCTCAAATGCTCCGTGGTGGCCCTGGGTCTCTTGTTCGCGTTTTGCGCCCTCGCTCCCGGCGCCGCCCACGCGGAGGAGATCGTGCTCGGCCGCTTCTCGAAGGGGGACCTCGCCGGCTGGCAGCCCAAGAGCTTCGAGGGCGAGACCCGCTATCGCCTCGTCAGGGAGGAAGGGGGCGGAACCGTTCTCGAGGCGGTGAGCAAGGCGGCCGCGTCGGGCCTCGTTCTGGAGCGGAAGATCGACTTGACGAAAACGCCGGTCCTCATCTGGCGCTGGCGGATCGAGCGCCCGGTCGACCCGCCGGATGAGCTCTCGAAAGAAGGGGACGACTTCGCCGTGCGCGTCTACTTCCTGGCGCCCGGCGCCGGCTGGCTCTCCTTTCCGGATTCGGTGGTCTACGTCTGGGCCAGCCGCCAGCCCGCAGGCTCCGCCTGGCCGAACCCCTATACGAAAAAGGCCCGCATGGTCGCCGTCGATTCGGGCGCGAAACACGCCGGGAAGTGGCGCACCCATCGCCGGAACATGCGCGAGGATTTCAGGCGCTACTTCGGCCGCGACATCACCGGGATCACCCACATCGCCATCATGACCGACACCGACAACAGCAAGCTGTCGGCCCGGGGCTGGTACGGCGACATCCGCGTCGCCCCCGCCGGGCCGTAAAGCGCGGCCCTCAGAGGGGCTGTTGAAAAAGCCACCTTCGGCCGCAATTGACCACCGCCGGAATGACGAACAGAGCCGCATCGCATCGTAAGGACAGGTCGCGACCTCAGGCAGGCGCAGGGGCCTGTCCGCTACAGCGCCCCTCCCCGGTCGGCTCTATACCCTGGCTCACATAATCAGGACTATTTCAACACCCTCTGTGACGGACGACTTTCCGGCCTCAGACGCCGCACGAGGTCAGGCGGGGGGGGTGCGCGTGTCTTCCTGCTCCTCGATCGCCTCGGCGACGAGTTCGGCGATGTCGGCCGCGCGGATGTTCTTCTCCGGGTCGAGCGCCTTTAGGGCGTCGTCGAACATCTGCATGCAGAAAGGACACGAGACGGCGGCGGTCCTGGCCCCGCAGGCTTTCACGTCCTCGAGCCGCTCGTGGTTGATGCGCTTCTGGGGCTCGTCGTCCATCCAGGCGTAGCCGCCGCCCGCGCCGCAGCACAGCGAGCGCGAGCGGTTGCGCGCGAGTTCGGTGAAGCCGCCCTCCGATATCCGGTGTAAAACCTCGCGCGGGGCGTCGTACACGCCGTTGTGGCGGCCCAGGTAGCAGGGGTCGTGGTAGGTGAGGGAGCCGAGCGATTTCCTGAGCTTGAGCTTTCCGGATTTTATGAGTTCCGCGATGAGCTGCGTGTGGTGCACCACCTCGTAGTTTCCCCCGAAGTCGGGGTATTCGTTCTTGTACGTGTTGAAGCAATGCGGGCAGGTGGTGATGATTTTCTTCACCGCATAGCCGTTCAGCGTCTCGATGTTCTGCTTCGCGCACATCTGGAAGGTGAATTCGCCTCCGACCCGCCGGGCCGGGTCGCCCGTGCAGACCTCCTCCGCGCCCAGGATGGCGAAGTCCACGCCCGCGGCGGCGAGAATCTTCACCATCGCCCGCGATACCTCGATGTTGCGGTCGATCATCGAACCCGTACAGCCCACCCAGTAGAGGTATTCCGCCTTCTCGCCACTTGCGAGGACTTTTACGTCGAGGCCCTCGTACCATTCCTCCCGGTTGTGCTGCGCGCCCACCCAGGGGTGTTGCCGCTCGTCCATCGACTTCAGGAACTGGCGCGCGTCCTCGCTCGTCTTGGATTCCATCATCACCAGGTAGCGGCGCATGTCCACCATCTTGGGAATGTGCTCGATGAACACGGGACACTCCTGCTGGCAGGCCCCGCAGGTGCGGCAGCCCCAGAGTTCTTCCTCGAGAACGGCGGGCTCGTCGGCAGGCTCGCCGAACAGGGGCGCCCTCTCGCCCGCCTCCCCGTTTTCCGCGAGCGCCGCCGTTCCCGCCTCGCTCAGGTGCGCCTTCATGTCCTGGATCAGCTTCTTGGGGCTGAGCGGCACGCCGCTCATGTAGGCGGGGCAGACGTCCTGGCAGCGGCCGCAGTTGGTGCACGCGTCGAGATCGAGCAGGTTCTTCCAGGTGTATCCCTCTATTTTCTCCACACCCAGGGTTTCGATGGCCTCGGGGTCTGATTCCATCGTCGCCTCGATGTCGATGAAGCTCAGCTTGCCGCTTGGCTCCAGGTTCCGGCAGAACATGTTCAGCAGGCCGTACCAGATGTGGTTGAACTTCCCGAAGCCCATGTAGCCGAGCAGGACGAACGCGGTAATCGCGTGGAACCACCAGTTGATGCGGTGGAGGAACCGGAGCGTCTCGACGCTCAATCCCTGGAGGGTCAGGGCGACCGCGTAGCCGCCCGGCGACCACGGGGCGAGGGAGGGGTTGTCCCGCAGCTCCGTCGCCGCGATGCGCAGCCCCTCCACGACGAAGCCCTGGACGAAGACGAGCAGGAGCAGCCACAGCGCCATGTAGTCGTCGAGTACGGAATTCATGCGTTCGGGCTTCACCACCAGGCGCCGCCACAGCGCCATCAGCAAGCCGACGATCCCGAGCAGCCCGAAGCCGTCGCTCAGCAGGGAGTAGCCCAGGTAGAGGTTTCCCTCGAGGTAGTGGATGCCCGTCCATTCCTGAACGGCTATCATCGAGGTGGCGATGAGTTCGGCGAAGAAGCCGTAGAAGATGAACAGGTGCATGAGGCCGGGGTAGGTGTCCCGCAGCATCCTGCGGTGGAGCACCAGCTCGTCCACCACGCCCCAGAGGCGTTTTATCGGTTTATCGGTTCTGACCTCCCCCCCGCCCAGGCGCCACAGGCGAACGCGCTGGTAGACGCCGTAGGACATCACGCCGATCGCCGCCGCGGCGAAGAGATAGATCAAGGGGCCTAGGACGATGTTCCAGTATATTTCCCGGGTGGGTGTCATGTGAGGGTCCTGTGGGGCGATTCGTTGCGTTTTCGTTCATTTTTGATGTTCCGAGGTTACGAGAACTCGGCCGAAAAGTCGACACACTCCCGGGTTCGTTTGAAACGAGGCTTTCTTTACAGGATAATCGGGGCTGGTACCTACCGGAGCGCATCGAAGCGCGGAGGCGGCGGATGAACGAGAGAAAAATACGGGTGCTGGTGGGCAAGCCCGGCCTCGACGGCCACGACAGGGGGGCGAAGGTGGTCGCGCGCGCGCTTAGGGACGCCGGCATGGAGGTGATTTACACCGGCATCCGCCAGACGCCCGAGCAGATCGCCTCGACCGCCATGCAGGAGGACGTCGACTGCGTGGGCCTCTCGATACTTTCGGGCGCGCACAACCACCTGTTTCCCAAAATCCGTGAACTGCTCAATGAACACGGCATGGAGGACGTCCTGCTCTTTGGCGGCGGCATCGTGCCGGATGATGACATTCCTTTTCTCAAGGAAAACGGGGTGGACGAGATTTTCACCCCGGGCGCGACGATGGAGGACATCGTCGCCTATGTGCGTCAGGCGGTGGCCGACCGCAGGCAGAGCGCCTGAGGACGCGGCTTCGTTGCGGCGTGAAGGCGCAGTCCGTATACTGCGCGCGCATGGAGGGATAGGGGCGGTTTCTCCCGGATGAAAATTTTTTGGAGCGGCAGGATGAAGAACTTCTGGTTCATGGGATTGGCGGTGTGCTTGCTGCTCGTTTCCGCCTGTCAGCGCAAGCCCATAGAAAGAGCCCTGAGGGGTTCTCTTCCACCCGTGGAGGAGAACGTGGTCGTCAAGGCCTACTGCCAAAGCTGCCACCTGCACGCGAGCTTCGAGGAAGCCCCCCACGTCGAGAAGCAGCGGCTTCGCTATGATGAGAAAAGCCCGCTGCGCGCCGCCACCCGGTGCCTCGCGTGCCACGTCGTTCGCCCCGAGACGTTTTTCAAGGTAGAGCAGCGCAGCACCAGGTTTCCGCACGGCGTATTGATCGATATCGCCAAGATACCGAAGCCCAAGCCCGTTTCCAGTCTGAAGAGAGAGAAGGGCGAGAGCCCTGCGCCCAAACAGGAAGCTCCCCCCGAGGTGAAGAAAAAAGAGCCCGCGAAGAAGAAAAAGAAACGCTGGTATTTCCTCTATCTCTTCTGAGTCGGGTCGAGCAGGTCTCTCAGCCCGTCGCCCAGGATGTTCAGACCCATGACGGTGAGGGCGATGGCGATTCCCGGATAAATCGTCAGGTGGGGGGCGACGAGCAGAAAATCGCGTCCCTCCGCCAGCATCGCCCCCCAGCTCGGCTCGGGCGGCTGTATCCCCAGCCCCAGGAACGACAGCCCAGATTCGGCGAGAATCGCCCCCGCCATGCCGATGCTCGCCTCCACGATGACCGGCGAGATGACGTTCGTGAATAGGTGGTGGGTGAGGATGCGCCCGGGCGCGGCTCCGGCCGCCAGGGCGGCGGTGACGAATTCGCGCTCGCGCAGCGCCAGCACCTGCGCGCGCGTGAGGCGCGCGTAGCCCACCCAACCGAACACCGAGAGCGATATGACGATGTTCCAAAGACTCGGCGCGAGCACCGACATCAAGGCGATGGCGAGCAGAATGCCCGGAAACGCCAGGAACACGTCGGTAACGCGCATGATCGCCTCGTCCCACGCGCCGCCGAGATAACCCGCGATTCCTCCGATGATGACGCCCAGCAGCACGGATACCGAGACGGCGGCGAAGCCTACCGTGAGCGAGATTCTCCCGCCGTGCAGCACGCGGCTCAGGATGTCGCGGCCGAGCTTGTCCCGCCCGAAGGGATGCGCCGCCTCGGGCGCGGCCAGCCCTTGCGCCAGTTCCATCTCATAGGGGTTTTGGGGCGAGAGGAGGGGGGCTGCCAGGGTGGCGACGAGCAAGAGCGCGACGATGCCCCCGCCCAGATAGATGGACAGGCCGCGCCTCATGTGAGCCTCACGCGCGGGTCGAGCCAGGCGTAGGCGATGTCGGCCAGAAAGTTCGCGGTCACGTAAACGGCGGCGATGAAAAGCACGCAGCCCTGCACGAGCGGGTAGTCGCGCGAGGCGATGGCCTGGATCACCAGGCGGCCCACGCCGGGCCAGGCGAAGACGGTCTCGGTGATGATGGCGCCCGAGAGGAGGGCGCCGAGCTGGAGGCTCAGGATCGTGATGAGCGGCAGGCACGCGTTCTTGAGGGCATGGAGCCAGAGCACCCGCCTCTCCGTGATGCCCTTCGCGCGCGCCGTGCTGATGTAGTCTTGCGGCAGCACTTCCAGCAGGCTAGAGCGCGCCATGCGCATCAGTATCGGCGAGAGCGCTGCGCCGAGCGTCACGGCGGGGAGGATGAGGCTCAGAACCCCCTCCCGGCCCGAGACGGGGAACCAGCCCAGCCCGATGGAGAAGACGATGATGAGCAGCGGCCCGAGCCAGAAGACGGGCATGCTCGCGCCCGCCACGGCGAGGAGGCCGGCCCCCAGGTCGAGCGCCGTGCCCTGTCTTCGCGCGGCGGCGATTCCCAGCGGGAGCGAGATGAGCAGCGCGACGGCCATCGAGGCGAGCGTGAGCTCCGCCGAAGCATAGGTGCGCTCGAAGATGATGTCCGAGACCGCTCTTTTCTGGTGGAGCGAGGTGCCGAGATCTCCCCGCAGCAGTCCACCCATGTAGTCGGCGTATTGAACGCCCAGGGGCCTGTCCAGCCCCAGCGTCTTTCGCAGTTGTTCGCGCTGGGCGGGCCGGGCCGTTTCGCCCAGCATCAGGTCCACCGGGTCGCCCGGCAGCACCTGGGTGACGATGAAGACGAGCGTCGTCACCCCCCACAGCACGGGGATGAGCAGCAGAATGCGTCTTAAGAGAAACTTTCTCATCTATCGCCCCGCCGCCGGGGAGAGGGTGGCTCTCGCGAGCGAGATGAAATCCGCATCCGGATATACCCGGTAGCCCGATATGCGCCTGTCGAAGACGGCCACGTTCACGCTGTGCCAAAGGTTGATGTAGGGAAGCTCACGGCCCAGGATGCGCTGCGCCTCGCCGTAAGCGCGGGCGCGAACCCCGGTATCGGCGGCCTGGTGAGCCTCTTCCAGGAGCGCATCCACGTGCGCGTTTTTATAGCGGCCCCGGTTGAGGCCGGCCGGCGGGGTGAAGCGGCTGTGAAAGATGTAACGGTAGATGTCGGGGTCCGATATGCCGACCCACGTCAGGCTGTAGAGCTGGAAGTTCCCGTTCCTGATGTCGCCGAAAAACGTGCCCCACTCATAGGAGCGGATTTTCATTTCAATGCCCACCCGGGCGAGTTGATGGCCGAACACGGTGGCGATGCGGCGGCCCAGTTCGTTTTGAGAAGTCTTATAGACGAGCGTGAATCGCGGGCGAGGCCCCGGCCCGTCGGGGTCGGGAAAGCCCGCCTCGTCGAGTAGTTTCATAGCCAGTGCGGGGCGGTGCGAATAGCGCGGGAGCCCTTTCTGGTGCGCCCAATGATCCGGCGGCAGCAGGCTGTCCGCCTCCTGTACGAGACCCTTGTGGATGAAGCGCACGATGGGGCGCCTGTCGATGGCGTGGGCGATCGCGCGCCGCACCTTCAGTTTGGAGAGAATCGGATCGGTCAGGTTGAAGCCGATGTAGCTGAAGTTCGTGCCCAGGCGTTTTCGTATCTTGAGCCGCTTGTTCTTGACGAAGCGCGGCAGAATGTCGGGCGAAAAGGAGTTCTGAAGAAAGTCGACCCCCCCGCTTTCCAGTTCCAGGACGCGGATGGTCTCTTCGGGCAGAATCCGGAAGATGAGGTTCTCGTAAGCGGGCTTGCCGGCGAAATGACCGGCGAACGCTTTAAGTGCGATTCGCTGATCCGGCGTGAATTCCACGAACTCGAACGGGCCGGTGCCGACGGGCTTTTGGGCGAAGCGGCTCCCTGCCTTACGAGCGCTCTCGGGGAGGATTCCGACCATCAGGGATTCCGCGAACGAGGCGGAGGGTTCTTTCAGGTGAAAGACGACACTGTGCGGCGTGGGCGTCTCGATGCGCGCGAGCTCCTTGAGCCCCGCCGCCTTGGGGGAGGCGAGCGAGGGGTCGATAATGGATTCGAAGGTGTATTTCACGTCGGATGAGGTGAGGGTTTCGCCGTTGTGAAACCGCACCCCGCGTCTGAGTTCGAAGCGGTGAACCAGGGGTGTGGGCCGCTCCCACTTCTCGGCGAGTTCCAGGACGATGCCGCCCTCGTGGTCTTGCGAAATCAGGCGGCTGAAGATGAAGCGCTGCACCTTGGAGGAGATGGCGTCTTGCGATAGCCTCGGGTCGAGTTGCGTGGGGTTGGTTCCGATGCCGACGACGATGGCGTCGCCTTTCGTTGAGCGCTTCTCCCCGCAGCCGGAGAGAAACGAACACGCGAGGATAAGCACGAGAAATGAGAGCGATTTGTTTCTCAACGGAGCATTCCGGCGGGCGGGAGACATTCGGAGATTCGCATACGCCGCGGCTCATCGTCAATGCGGCGCGTCTTCGTGGTTTACAGTCCGTTCCGGGCGGATTAAGATTCGCCCCGGCTGTGAAATTGACCCAATGACTTGGAGGTTCTCCCCGATGATACGGAGAAGATGTCGGTTGATGCGGACTCTTCGCTTTGCGGCGACGGCGCTCGCTATCCTTTTTGTATGCGCAGGCGTGGCGACGGCCGCGCCGTTCGATGAGAATCGTCCGAAAGTGGGACAGAAGGCGCATGAGTTCGAAATACAGGGATTCAAACTGTCCGACCTCAAGGGCAGGAGGAATCTCGTGATGATATTCTATCGGGGCCACTTCTGAGTCATTTGCCAACGGCAACTCGTCGAGTTCCAACGAAATTACGGGAAGATACTCGGGCTTAAGGCCGAAATCATCGCCATCAGTGCGGACAACGCGCTTGAAATGAACAAGACGACGCGGGAACTGGGCATTCGGTATCTCCTGATCTCGGACCCGAAGAAGAGAATCATCAAAGACTTCGGGGTGCTGCATCCCAGAGAAGGGATCGCCCGGCCCGCCACTTTCATCATCGACAAGAACGGCATGGTTCGCTACGTTCATGTGGGTAATTACCCCAGCGACCGCCCGACGGTTCAGCAAGTGATGCAGGCCCTCGCGTTTTTGTGAGATTGACGCCCGGTACTCCCGCTCCCCGCCCGGCGCGTGACGGACACCGAATATGAGAATGATGGGACACGATTCAGCGGGCCTGTTATTGAGAATATTCCTGTGGGCGATTGCTTTTTGCCTTATCGCCTTGTCCTCGTCGGTCGTCTTCGCCGCAAGTAAAAAGCGCGCTCCGAAAAAGCGAATTGCTTCCAGAAAAGGCATCGTCTCGAAGGCCGTCTTCCAGAAGATGGTGAGGCGCGCTGTAAAAAGGCAGTGCGTCCGCCCCGGGCGCCTGGGTCTTTACATTCGTTCGGTTTCCACCGCGCAGACGCTCTACTCCCATAACGCCGCTACGAAGCGGATTCCGGCGTCGAACGTCAAAATCTTCACTGCCGCCGCCGCGCTCGCGCGCCTGGGGCCGGATTATCGCTTCGCTACCGATTTTTACACGAAGGGCAAGGTTCGAGGAGGCGTCCTCCGGGGAGACCTTTTTCTCAAAGGCTACGGAGATCCGCTTTTCGTGCATGAAAAAATGCGAGACCTCGTGCGCCGCCTCAAGCTGCGGGGCGTGCGGGCCATCGAGGGCGACCTCGTGGCGGACGACACTTTCTTCGATGAGAAAAAACATGGCCGCGGGTGGCGCGTGGGCCGATCCATCCGGCCCTATCTGGCCCCGCACGGGGCCTTGTCCCTGAATTTCGGTCTCGCGAACGTGCTCGTGGCTCCGGGGGATAGAGTCGGCGGTCCGGCGGTGGCGAACCTCGAGCCGCCCTCGCGCGCGCTTCGTCTCCGGGCGAAGGTGAAGACCTCGCGAAGACGCCTGAAAATCCGGCTCGGGCGCAGACGCTCGAAGGGGGTGGACGTCGTTCAGATCAGCGGCTCGTTCCCGGCGGGAAACAGGATGAGGACATACCGGGTGCCCGTCACGGATCCCACCGCCTTCACCGCAGGCGCGGTGGCCGCCGAATTCCGAAAGCAGGGAATCGCCTTGAAGGGAAGGATACGGCGGGCTGCTACTCCGGCCGATGCGAGGCTTCTGGCGCGAAACCTCTCGCCCCCCCTGAGCGAGGTGGTGAGCGGACTCAACAAGTTCAGTAACAACTTCGTGGCCGAACAAGTCCTCAAGACGATGGGCTCCGAAACACACGGCGCGCCGGGCACTGCGGAAAAAGGATTGCGCGTCGTGCGGGATTTCCTGATCTCGGCAGGCGTCTCGGCGAAAGAAATCGCCCTCGCCGACGGTTCGGGCCTGAGCAGAATGAACCGCGCTTCTCCGCGCTCTCTGGCGGTCCTGCTCGAAGCGGCGCACAACGATTTCAGGCTGCGCCCCGAGTTCATGGCGTCGCTGGCCGTATTCGGCGTCGATGGAACGGTGAAGAAAAGACGCCGCCGGGGCGTCGATTCGCGCCGGGTGCGGGTGAAAACCGGCGTGTTGAACGGCGTGCGCGCCTTCAGCGGATACGCGGCCGCCAAAAACGGGGAAATTCTCGCTTTCTCTATTCTCATGAACGGAAACGCCTGCCGGCCCAAAAGCCTCACGGGCGCGCTGGTTCGCGCAATGGTTTCGTTGAACCGGAGTTTTTCGAATCCCGTGAGCGCCCATTTCAAAGGAGCGCGCGAGATGATGGCGCGCTCCATGCCGAAGCCCTCCGTCCGGGACGGGTGGCGCAGGCGCTCCTCTCCGCGCCCGGACCCGGCCGAGGAGGATGGGTTCGAGGAACTTGGCCCGGGAATCGTCCCGATCGCCGAATCGCCTCATGACGATTCCCACGACGAATCGTCCACGGAGAATTCCGCAGAAGCGGTTTCGGCCGAGGGTGGTGACGCCCGGCCCTCGAAAAACGCCCCGGGTGGGCGGAGTCGCGAGTGAATCATGAGCGGTGCACTTGTACGGGGTCGACTCGCCCGGCGCGGCGGCTGTAGGCGGTGCCGGGGAGCTTGAAGGACCGATGAGCGATTCCCCCGGCCCGCTCGCCTTTCCGCGCAAGTGGACTCTGCGCCCCGTGGATAATGAATCGGCCGGAAAACTTTCCAGGGAACTGAACGTCCCTCCTCTTGTCGGCAGGCTCCTCGCGCAAAGGGGAATTCAAAACCCCGGCGAGGCGCGCATATTCCTGGACGCCCCCCTGGCGGGGCTACACGATCCGTTTTTGATGAAGGGAATGGAACAAGCCGTCTCCCACCTCGTGGAGCGGGTAGGAAGCCGACGCCCCATCGGCGTTTATGGGGATTACGACGTGGACGGAATTTCCGCCACGGCGCTCCTGTGCCGGTTTTTCACCCAGGTGGGCGTCAGGGTC
This sequence comes from Nitrospinota bacterium, assembly GCA_028820795.1. Classification (GTDB taxonomy): domain Bacteria; phylum UBA8248; class UBA8248; order UBA8248; family UBA8248; genus Bin107. Next base: position 15,309 of record JAPPHK010000145.1, read on the forward strand.
CCCTACTACATTCCGAATCGCCTGGATGAAGGATACGGACTGCATCGCCAGGGGCTGGAAAAGCTCAAGGAGGCGGGTTGCGACACGGTGGTGACGGTCGATTGCGGAATCAGCGCGCATGCAGCCGCGATGGAAGCCGAACGGATGGGCGTGCGCCTGATCATCACCGATCACCATCGCCCGCCCGATGAATTGCCGCACTCCGTGGCCGTCCTGAACCCTCGGCGGCGGGGTTGCGAATATCCTTTTCGGGGGCTCAGCGGAGTCGGGGTCGCGTTCAAGCTCATCACCGCACTCAGAAGGCGCTTGCATGAAGGAGGGTTCACCGCGCCGCTGCCGAACCTCAAGCAGCATTTGGATCTGGTGGCGTTGGGCACGGTGGCCGATGTGGTTCCCTTGCGGGACGAGAATCACATTTTCGTTCGCCACGGACTCGGCATTCTCTCACCCCCCGAAGTGGCCGAGGGCGGGTTCGAGACCCTGGATCGGCGAAAGGCGGGTATTCGCGCCTTGCAGGCAGCGGCGAATCTCAAAGCCCAGACGCTCAACGTCGGGCACATCTCCTTTTCGATCGCGCCGAGGCTGAACGCGGCGGGACGGGTCGGGGAGGCCTCTCTGGGAGTCGAGCTTCTCATCGCCGATGACGAGGGCGAAGCGCGCGCGCGCGCGGAGGTGCTCGAGGAGTGGAACCGGCAGCGCCAGAATTTGCAGCATCAGGCCTGGGAGGAGGCGATGGCCATTATGGGATCATCGCAAGTCGAAGCCGGTGATGAGGCCATCGTGCTGGCGAGCGACAAATGGCACCCCGGCGTGGTGGGGATCGTGGCCGCGAAACTCGCGGAGGAATACCACCAACCGGCGGTGCTCATCCACCTCAAAGACGGGGTGGGCAAGGGCTCCGTTCGCTCGGCCTCGGGTTTGCACGTGTATGAGGCGCTCGAGCGCTGCTCGGACCTTTTACTGCAGTTCGGCGGGCACAAGGGCGCCGCGGGCCTCAAGGTGGCGGAGCGAGAGGTAGACGCTTTCAGGGGGCGCTTCCGCGAGGTGATTCGCGGGATGAGGAAATCCGGGGCGGATGAACGCGAACTCATGCTCGACGCCCGCGTTGATTTTTCCGACATGGACGTGCCGCTCCTGGAGCAACTCGAGGGCATGGCGCCTTTCGGGGAGGAGAACCCTCGGCCCGTGTTCTGCGCTTCCCGTGTCGAGGTTGTCGGCAGCGCAGGCTCCGTGGGCCGCGAGGGCGAGCACTTGAAGCTGAATTTACGCCAGTTCCGCGACGAGAGAGAAGCCATCGGTTTCGGCATGGGGGCCCTGCTCGAGGAGCCGGAGCGCTTGAGGGGAAAACTCGACGTCGCGTTCTCCCCCGGCCTGAACCGCTGGCGCGGCAACACCAGGATACAGCTTGAACTCCGCGCCATGCGCCCTGCGGGGGGCTAGCCGAAAAGCGTTTCCAGGGATTCTCTGTCGTCGGGCTTCATCGAGAACTCGCTCAAATCACGCAGACCCAGGTTTTTGGACAACAACATCACCTTGATGGCCCCGCCCAGGCCCGTGGGGTCCATGATGCCCATGATGGACCTGCGCTCGCGCCTTGTTTGTTCATCATCCTCGCCGCTCATGCTCTCCAGCGCCTGGGAGAGGCCGGCTCCCAGCAGAAAGCGCGCCTGATCGGTGAAGCCCGCAAGCTCCATGCCGTGAGACGCGGCCGCTCGCAGGATGGAGGTGAAGTCGACGTGGGTGGTGATGTCGGTCTCGCCGGGACGGGTGAGCACGTCGCTCACGAGGGTGTGGCTTCTGTAGCCGCGCAAGGCGCCGTCGGGGCGGCCGCGACCGTAGAGGACGCGCGCGGAAAAGCCGTAGTCGAAGACAAGAAGGGCGCCCCGCTCCATCCGGCGGGCCACCTCGCTCACCCAGTCGAAGGCGCACAGGTTCACCTCCGCCGTCTGGCCCGTGGAGAGCGGGATCCCCAAACCGGAGAACCAGCCGCACAGGCGTTCATCGCTGAGCGCGCCCTCGCTGAAATGAAGCCTCTCGCCGCGCCGCGCCACATACCGCTCTTTCATACCCTGATTTTTCTGGATGAGGGCGTGGACGGGCAGGGCGTCCAGAAACTCGTGGGCGAGCACGACGCCCTCGAAGCCTGCGGGCGGATATTGGGCGGCGTCGGCGAATCGAACCTCGCCCGAATCCTGGAGTTTCTCCCGTATCCGCCCTCGGGCCTGCGCGCTCTGCTCGGCGAGCGTATAGACGAGCGCCCGTTGGGAGGCTGCCTGCGAGGAGCGAATCGACTCGAGGATGTCGACGGCGAGCCATCCCTCACCCGGGCCGAACTCCCACAGCGGAAACGATGGCGGATCGCCCATGTTGCGCCTGATTTTCCCGATTAGCGGCGCAATCATCCGCCCGAGCCAGGAGCTTTGGTGAGGCGAGGTGTAGAAATCGCCGTCCGGGCCGATGCGCGGGTTTTCCTGGCAATAGTAGCCGCCTTGGGGATGATAGAGCGCGAGTTCCATGAATCGGCGAAAGGGGATGGGGCCGTTTTCGAGCGCATCCGCGAGGGCTTTGGATAGTTGGGGATGAGTGGCGATGTTCATGGGGCCGAGTATACACGCCGGAAAGGCGGGCCAGAAGGACGAGCCGGCGGGAGCGCCCTTGATTCCGCCGGTTGGAATATCTATCATCCCGAAGAGAGAGGACGGATTCCAGCATCACGAGTGGGGTGCCGCATGAAAATTCGCGTCAAATGCTTCGCCTGGGCCAAAGAGGTGACGGGCGAGGACGAAATCGACCTCGAAGTGCCCGAGGGCGCCACGGTGGCCGATTTGAGAGACAGCCTCGCCGAGCGGTTTCCGGTTTTTTCGGGGCGCATGGAGTCCATCGCCGTATCGGTCAACCAGGAGTTCGCGGGCGAGGGCACGCCCGTGGATGCGGGCGATGAACTGGCGCTGATTCCTCCCATCAGCGGAGGCTGCGCATGATCTGCCGCATCACGGATTCCCCCATCGACATGGACGAGTTGACGGACAGCCTCGATTCTCCCGAGCTGGGCGGGCTGTGCACGTTCGTGGGCAGGGTGCGCAATCACAGCGCGGGGCAGGGGGTGACGCGCCTCGAATACCACGCCTACCCCGAGATGGCGGAGAAGAAGATGCGCCAAGTGGCCGAGGAGATCGAAGAGCGCTTCGGCGTCACCCACCTGGCGATGGCCCACCGAATCGGAACGCTGGAGATTGGCGAGGTCGCGGTCGGCATCGCGGCGGCCTCCGCCCACCGGGACGCGGCGTTCAAGGCGTGCCGCTACGCGATCGACCGCATCAAGCAGATCGTTCCGATATGGAAAAAGGAATACGGCGAGGAAGGCATGGCCTGGGTCGAGGGCTGTGCCGTAGACGCCGAGACGGCGGAGCCTCAAAAAGCACAAAATCAGCGCGTTTGACATTTTTCCTCTTCAAGCTAGAATTTGTCTAATCGTGCAGTGAATCTCGACGCCAGACGGCGTGGGGAACTTTTGCAGTTCTTTTTTTATGTCGTATCTTGTTGATACGTTTATATAGAGTTTCGCTTCATCCTGCTTTGGAAACATTTGAAGAAAGGGCGGATCTACCGCCACGAGATACGGTGTTTTTCCATCAGAAAGGAGGATAGATAATGAAAGCAGTACGCATCTTCATTACAATCGCATTTGTGGTGACGACGGCGTTCTTCGCCAGCCCGGCCCTGGCTGCGAACGAAATCCACTTCGGCGGAGCCATCTCCCAGACGGGCCGCTATGCGGAGCCGGCCGGCAGGTTCGTGAACGCCTACAAGCTGTACGTTGATCAGCTGAACGCCAAGGGCGGTTTGCTGGGCAAGAAGATTAATGTCACTCTCCTGGATGACAAATCGGACAAGCAGACCAGCATCAAGCTCTACGAGA
>JAPPHK010000186.1 GCA_028820795.1 Nitrospinota bacterium
TCTATTTGTCACCGTTTGGTCCCGGCCCCGGTGCCTGCCCTTACTAACCAAAACCACACAGAGAGCAGGACAGGCAGGGAGGCCTGTCCCTACAAAACCATCGCGCCACTCGGAATTGATCACCGCCGTCATTGCGGCGAAAGCGGAATGACGGGGAATACTCTCGATTAGGGAGCAGCTCCCCCCTTATGGGGCTTATTCAACAGCTCCTCACATCTTCCCCATGATGAACTTGATCACGAGGCTCGTGGCGATGAGGAACAAGGCGATCCGGATGAGCTTGAAGAAAAGCGCCTGGTCGATACGCTCCCGAACCCGGATGCCGACCAGATACCCGATACAGATGGGGATGATGGCCAGCAGCGCGTTCGTGAAACGCGGTTTCGTATAAAAACCCTGGAGGATGAGGCTCGTGATGATGACGAACATGCCCGACGTGTTGAACGCGTTCATCAGGAAGATGAAAGGGTTTTTCGCCAATCTGAGCATGCTGAAGTAAATCATGTTGATGGCGCCGCTGATGGTCGTCGTTCCGTAGACGAAACCCAGCGTCGCGCCCATGATGATACCCACAATTCTCTGAAAACCCATGCCGAGTTCTTTGAACGAAGCGAGGCGGCTTTCCACGAGCAGGTACGTATAGGCCATGACCCCCATCATCAGACGGATGAAATCGGGATCGCCGAATCCCAGGAACCACACCCCGACCGGAATGAAGGCCAGGGCGCACAGGAGATAGAGCCATATTTCCCCGAGCGAGCGCCATTCCGAACGCAGACGATAGGTGTCGGTGATGTTGGTGACGAGGAGCGGGAGCGCCAGCATGGTGACGACGTTCTGGGGGGCGAGAAAAAGTGCTAAAAGCGGCGCGGCCACCAGCGGTGTGCCGAAGCCGATGGAACCCTTCACGAACCCCCCGAAAAAGAGAACGCAAATGACGACGACGACTTCCACTTCGCTCATGTGAATCTCATGGAAAAAGAGGGGAGTCCGACCCTCAAGGGGCTGTTGAAAGAGTCCCTGTTGGCCGGGCTGCCGATTGACGTGTAGGGGCCGCATATATGCGGCCCATCGCTGGACGGCGAAAAAGCAGGGACGCATATATGCGTCCCCTACACTCCCCTCCTCGTCGGCGGCATTGCCGACCGACGCGCATGGAGGAAACACTCCTCCCTTAACGGGGCTGTTGAAAAACCCGCCTTGCTCGTCATTCCCCCGCCCTGGAAACGAACCCCCCTACACCCCCCTTGACACGGGGGTATAAAAAGGCGATACGCCCCCGACGGGCAGAGGGGTTTTGCTTTTTCTTGCCCCCTGTCAAGGGGGGGTAGGGGGGGGTGCCTTTACCCTCTCGGGGGCTTTTTCAACAACCCTCTGAGCAGGAACGCGCCTCACCCCGCGATGTCTTCGCCTCCGTCTACCCGGATCAAATCGCCCGTCATCCACTGCGTGCCGGAGGCGGCCAGCGTCGCGATGGCGTCGGCTACTTTCTGCGGCGTCGTCAATTCCCCGTGCGGGTTGATTTTCTTCGTGCCCTCGATCATCTCGGCGTTGCCGGGGATCTTGCGAAGGGCGGGCGTGTCCGTGACGCCGGCCTGGATGCTGTTCGCCGTAATGCCCTTGGGTGCTAATTCGACCGCGAGTTGGCGGATGTGGCTCTCGAGCGCGGCCTTGGCTGCCGATACGGCGCCGTAAGTCTTCCAGATGCGGTGCCCGCCCGCGCTCGTCATGGCGTAGATGCGGCCCCCGAATCCCATGAGGCCGCGCCGCACGAGCGCCTGGCTCCAGTACACCAGGCTGTTCGCCATGACGTCCAGGGTCATCTCGAGCTGTCGGGGGGAGATGGCGTCTTTTTCTTCATCGGCGATGTAGGGTTTTAGCGTGCCGAAGGCCAGGCTGTGCAGCAGGATGCGCACCGCGCCCTTCGCGTTCCCGCCCAGATGTCCCTCTATCTGATCCAGAACGCTTTCGCGCTCCTCGTGGCCCGCCGCGTTCACGTTGAAGTAGAGCGACTGCGCGCCGTTGTCTTTTATCTGTTCCCGAATGCGCTCCACGTTGGGCAGCGTGGCTTTCCTGTCGAGGTGAACGCCGAAGATGTTCACGCCCAGACTCGACAGCTTGAGGGCGTTCGCTTCGCCAAAGCCGCTGCTGGCCCCCAGTATGAGCGCCCAGCTTCCTGCCAAATCCGAGTTCGCCACGTCTTTCTTCTCCTTTTCAGGCTGCGATCACCGCGTTTGATCGGTTATAGCACATCCGCGTGGGATTGGGGCCTGCCCCGCCTGAACGGGCTTCGCGGGTTCCCGGTGGACATGGCCGCGAGCTGGTTCCAGCGTCGGCGCCGGCGTGTTCAGGGGCGGTGATGTCTTCAACTGGTTGTTTGGGCGCTGCCGGACGGTCAATTGGCCGCTCGTGGAGGGCGCCCCTAGAAGCTGAGCGAGATGTCGCGGTGGTGCGACATGCAGGCCGCCACGGGTTTCGCGAGCCGGGTCGGGAGCCGTTCCAGCTGCCGGATGCCGATGGTCCCGCGTATGGCGGCCTCATAGGCGGCCAGACCGGAGTCCAGCTCCCGGGCGGCGCGGGAGCGCCACGCCACCTCGCGCTCGAACAAGGCGATCACATCATTCAGGCGCTTCTCGGCGCGCTTAAGGCCTGACTTGCCCCGCCTGGAGTCTGCGCGCGCCCTGGAGAGATTCGAGCGTAAATCGTAGGTTCCGGGAACTTTTCTCAGCGCCCGCTCGGCTTCCCGGATGGCGGAACCCGCCTTTTGAGCCGGTTGCGTTTGCAGGATTTGGGGCAACCCCTTGAGCTTTGCGCCCGCTTCTTGCAGGGCCGGCGCCTTCGCCAGCATCTCGCGCACCTTGCGCACGGAGGTGTAGGCGTCGTCGACGTTGCGCCGGTAGGTGCGCCGGGCGCGGGTCTCCTTCCGCTCCAGGGTCAGGTAACGACGGCGCATCTTCTTCCCGCCCTCGGGACGTCTCGCTTCCACGCGCGCCCTTTGTTTCGTCAACTCGTCGATCTCGTGACGCAGCGCCGCCGCGGCGTCGGAATCACGCCCCATGCGCCGGATGGTGGTGCGGAGCTCGCGGATGTGGCGGTCGATCCGCCTCTCGTTTGCGTTGACACGCCTGATGACGGTGTGCACGGACTTGTAGGTCTCCCCGAACTTCTTGCGCTCCGCATTGGCGCGGCGCACTTCGGATATCAGATCGAAGGTCCGGGCCGCCTTCTCCATGCCGCCGGTCAGTTGCCCCCGAATTTTGTTTGGCAGGTAGCCGGTGTCGAGTTGTTGCGCGGTTCGTATGCTCGCGCGGATCGTCTCGCCGTCGCGGTCGTATTGCTCGAACAGGTGCTGCTCCAGGCAGGCCTGGAGGCGCGGGTTCCGCGGAGGCGGCGCGGTCTCTCCGGTGAGCGAGGTGCGCGTCGGCAGGTAGTTCACCAGGGGAGGATAGAAGCCGACGATGCCCAGGGCCACGAGCTGCAGCACGATGAACGGGACCACGCCCTTGTAGATGTCCGTCGTCAGCACGTCAGAGGGCGCGACGCCGCGCAGATAGAACAGCGCGAAACCGAACGGCGGCGTCAGGAAAGAGGTCTGCATGTTGACGCCGATCATCACCCCGAGCCAGACCGCCGTTACGTTGGCCGAGGGGTCCGAGAGCAGGATGGGGGCCACGATGGGCACCACCACCACCGCGATCTCGATGAAATCGAGGAAAAACCCGAGGATGAAGATCACCGCCATGACGACGACGAACTGGCTCCAGAAACCGCCGGGCAGCGTGGTGAGAAACTCCTTCACCAACTCCTCGCCGCCGAAGCCCCGGAAGGCCGAGGTGAGCATGGCCGCGCCCAGGAGGATGATGAAGACCATGGCCGTGGTCTTGGCGGTCTCCACCATGACGCCCGCGAGCATCTGTTCGGTGCGGTAGGCGCGCCAGCCGCTCCAGGCCACGGCGATCAGCAGGCCTGCGACCGCGATGGCGGCGAACGTCACGCCGACAGCCTCGTAGACGCCGTGAACCGTGCGTATGTTCAGGTCGACGGTGGCCAGGAGGACGAAGAGCGCCAGCAGGGAGATGCCCGCGATGATGGCCGGCGTGTAGCAGCCCCGGCGGCCCTCACTCAGCCGGTAGCCCGCCATAATGGTGGCGCCGACGGCGCCGATGGCGCCTGCCTGGTTGACCGTGGCGATGCCCGCGATGATGGAGCCGAGCACGGCCAGGATGAGCGCCAGGGGCGGAATGAGGGCCAACAGCACGCGGAAGGCGAACTGGCGGTCGAAGCTTCCTATCATGGGGATGGCCGGCGCGTTGTGCGGCCGGATGAGCGCGACCGTGAGAATGTAGATGACATACAAGCCCACCAGCACGAGGCCGGGGACGATGGCGCCCAGGAACATGTCGCCCGCGCTGGCCGAGGTGATGCTGAACTCCGTGGGCATGATGAACTGACCGGTGGAGGCCTTGAAGTCCACCAGCCGCAGCGTGCCCGCCTGATCGGTGGCGTTCGAGAGCTGGTCGGCCAGGATGATGAGCACCACGGAGGGCGGGATGATCTGCCCCAGCGTGCCCGCCGCGCAGATGGTCCCGGTGGCGAGCTGGCGCGAGTAGCCGTTGCGCAGCATGGCCGGCAGCGAGATGAGGCCCATGGCCACCACGGTGGCGCCGAGAATGCCGGTGGTGGCGGCGAGCAGCGCGCCCACGAGCACCACCGAGATGCCGAGGCCGCCCGGAACCGGCCCGAACAGGCGCGCCATGGTCACCAGCAGGTCTTCGGCGATCTTCGAGCGCTGCAGCATGATGCCCATGAACACGAACAGGGGCACGGCGATGATGGTGTCGCGCTCGACCTCCCAGTAGACGCCCCGGAAATTGGTGACGCCGGCGGTGAGCCACTGAACGGGGCCGTCCTGCGCGAAGAAGGCGCTTGCGTCGCCTGCGAAAATGTAGCCGGTGATCGACGCGAGTCCGATGGTCAGGATGGCCGAGCCGGGCAGCGCGAAGGCCACCGGGTAACCCGACGCCAGCGCCCCGGCCATGGCCAGGATCAGCAGTGCGAGAAAGAAGAGTTCCACGTTCAGGCCGGCTCGTGCGCGGGTTCGCTGGGCGACTGCCCGCGAAGGACCGCCATGGCGTCGAGGTAGTACGCCAGGAACTGCGTCATCATGGAGACGGCGTAGACGGCGAGGAAGCCCGCCATCAGGTACTTGACGTAGAGGCCGTACCCGCTCTGGGAGGTTTCGAAATAAAGCAGCGGGCTGTTGATGACGGACGCCTTGCCCGCCATGCCGACGGCGAGGATGGTCCAGCACAGCGGCACGCCCAGCAGAATGGAGCCCCACGCGTTGACCAGGGCCTTGCGACGGTCGGTGAAATGCGTGTAGAGCACGTCCACGCGGACGTGGCCTCCGGCGACCAGGGTATGGGCGCTGGCGAACAGGAACAGCGCCGCGTACCAGAATCGAACGAGATCGCCCATGAACGCCTGCTCGTAGGAGAAGATGAAGCGCGCGATGACGATCTGGAACTCGGCGACGACCACGAGCAGCGCGAGCCAGATGAAGTCGAGTCCTCGCCTGTAGTAGGCCACCACCGCCGCCGCGAGCATCAGCGGCAAGTGCACGTAGACGCCGCGGAAGCTCGAGACGCCCAGTTGCTGGGCCAGCTTCTTGCCGAACACCGCGGGCAGGAGCCCTTCCACGCGCAGGAACGATATGATTCCGTCGACGATGCCGATGAAGAACGTCGACCAGAATGCCGCGGCGATGACGTAGGCGGTGACGGCGTAGAGAAGCGCCGCGTCAGACGCAAACGGCCTCTCCCGGTTCCTGAGCGCGAAGACGACGATGGCGGCGACCGGGATGACGTAGCCGGCGAGCTGCAGCCATCCCAGGAACGCCGCCGCGCCCCCTAAGACGGGCGCGACGCCCGGCCAGCCATGCCAGAAGACCAGATAGTTGTTGAAGAGGAAAACGAACGTCGTCGCGGCCAGCGACAGCGCGAACGCGCGGTAGAGCGCGTCCGCGTTGCCGGGCCGTTTTTCGTCCGCTTCCTCCAACCGATCTTCCGTCACCGTAAGAAACCGTAGCGGTCCGTCACACTAGGCGCCGGACGTCTAGTTCGAGACGCCGAGCACGCGGTTGCGCTGCGCGATGAACGCCTGGTCGGCGAGGCTCATCCAGCCGCCCACCTCGAGGCGCGCCTTGGCGAAACTGTCGTGGATGCGCTTTGCGAGCGGGCTGTGCGTCACCACCCCCGCGAAGACTTCATCGGCCGCTTTCCCGAACGCGTCGTAGATGTCGTCGTTGAACTTGCGCACTTGGACGCCCTGATCGCGCGTGAGCCGCGCCAGCGCAGCGCCGTTCTTGGCGTTGTACTCGGCCATCATGACGTCGTTCTCCATGGAGGCCGCGGCCTCGATGAGCGTCTGATCGGCCTTCGAGAGCGAATCCCAGAACTTCTTGTTGAGACCCACGGACAGCATCGAGCCGGGCTCGTGCATGCCCGGATAGTAGTAGTACTTGGCCGCCTCGTAGAACTTCATGAACTCGTCGTTCCACGGTCCCACCCATTCGGTGGCGTCGATGGCGCCCGAAACGAGGTTCTCGTAGATCTGCCCGCCGGGTAGTGAGACCGGCGAGGCGCCGAGCTTCGCCATGACGTCGCCGCCGAGGCCCGGGATACGCATCTTGAGGCCCTTCAAGTCGTCGGCGCTGTTGATCTCCTTGCGGAACCAGCCGCCCATCTGGACGCCCGTGTTGCCGCACATGAGGCCCTTGAGCCCGAACCCTCCGGCCAGTTCGTCCCAGAGCTGCTGCCCGCCGCCGAAGCGGATCCAGGCGTTGAACTCGGTGTAGGTGAGGCCGAAGGGCACGGAAGTGAAGTAGGCCCACCCCGGATGCTTGCCCTTCCAGTAGTAGTCGGCCGCATGGTAGGCCTGCGCGTTGCCCGAAGCCACCTCGTCGAACGAGTCGAAGGCGCCGACGCGCTCGCCGGCGGCGAAGTAGCTCACCTTGATGCGTCCGTCGCTCATGTCCTGGAGCCGTTTGGCGAAACGCTGCGCCCCGGTGCCGAGACCCGGGAAATCGCGCGGCCAGGTGGTGACGATGGCGATCTCGATGCGCTTCCTCATCATGGCGGGCGCCTTCTGGGCCTGGGCCAGCCCGCTGCTTGTCACGACAGCCGCTGCGGTCCCGGCCGCGGCGCTGGTCATAAAGTCACGACGTTTCATTTCATTCTCCTTTCAATGAGAGTTGTTTTATACCCACATCATGAGCGTCAGGCTCGCCGGCCGGAAACCAGCGGCAAACCATCCTGAAAGACTCATTCGTAGCGTGTTGTGACGCAAGTAAACATACTATGACAAGCGCAATTGCAGCGCAACCGCAAACTTTGCGAGGGTCGGTCAGGGCGGGGTGTGTTCTTGAAATCCAGGATCGGGCGCACGAGGCCGCAAAGCGCCAGCGAGGAATCAGAGACGGGTGCTTCACGGTGGCAATTCGAGCGTCGATTCGTTCCCCGGAATTTTCAGGCGGAGGCGGCGTCTGTCGGCGGAATTGCCGGTTCGATTTCAGGCAGTATGTCGGCTAGTTCACACTTCGCCGCTTCCAGGTCATAACTCATCTGCATGCGCAGCCACAGTTTCGCCGCCTCTTCGTCCTTGCCGCACAGCCGGGTGAAGCGAAGCGCCAGATTCGGCGTAACGCGCTCGGGGTCCTTTTCCCGGATAATCGCGTGGAACCGTTGACGGGAAATCCCCATGCGCTTTGCGGCTTCTGAGACGTTCAGGCTTAGACCTTCCTTGAGTATTATTCTCCAGGCCTCACCTGGATGGGTAGCTCTCATGACGCGCGCGCCTGCGGGGAGTTCTTTCTTGTTCATCAGTGATAGTCCTCCAAGTCGACGCGGATGGCCGCATCGTCGTCATTGTTTTACGGTAATTCGACGTTTTCCCTCCAGAGGCAAGAGTGAAGCGAACAATAGGGGATGAGCCATTAGCCATGGGAGGTAGACAAGTTATGTGGTTCAGCTTACGAGTTGTCTATAATATACCGATGAACCACAATTGATTCTTTTGAAGGGATGATTTGGGCTTTGGTTATTTTCAGCGATGGATCTGCGCTTGTTCATGCTTCGATTAGTATGAAGCAAAACAAGATGTGGCTTGTTTATCGCAGGAGTTAGAAAATTCGGATCATTGAAAAACCGATTGCCAATCGAGGCGCAATAATCCATCACGCATTGTGCTCCATATAGCTGTTGTTCGATTTGCCTTGGATGAATACGACCGGATTTAAGTTCGATATATACGATTGCATCGTCATTCACGAGCGCAAAATCGGCGCGTCTCGCAATGCCATTCCTGCCGTTTAGAAAATCAGTTTTTTCCTTGAACCGATCTATTTTGACGAGGAGGCTATCCCTGGGCAATCCTTTCAATTCGATTTCATAAGGGTTCGATGGATCGGTTTCTTTTAGGGTCGCCACGCCTCGCCTGGAGACTTCCGTGATGGATGATTGATGTAGTATTCGGCGCAGATTATCGATACAGGATGCCACCTAGTCTTCCTCCCATAAGATGGCATCCTGAATTTCATTCATCTCGTTAATCGTTTTGTCAAAACTTCGCGCTTCGATACCCAGCTCCGGATCAATTTTGGCTTTCACCAGGGTCTGGCATCTAGTTCTGCGTTGGTTTCCGTCGAGCATTATGAGATCCTCTTCCGCGATATACATTTTGATTTTTTCGGAGTTGAGAAATTCGGATTTATCGTACCCTTCTCGCTTGGCGATTTTTTTCAAGTGAGATTTTTCCTGATTCAGCATGATCAGGGTGTTGAGTTCCTTGACGATGTAGTCGCTGTGCGTAGTGATGAATACCTTGATGCCGAGATTCACCAACTGGGCGAATAGCCGCGCGATGCGTCGCTGGTTCTCGGGATGCAAGTTTAATTCCGGCTCATCGACCATCAACAAATCACCGCGTTTGGCGACGTGGCGCAAATAAAAACCGATATCGAGCATGGAACGCACCCCGCTGGCGCTTTCATCCATACCCAGTTTGACGCGCTTGCCCCTAGGGACGAAAAATAATTCGTTATTTCGTGTCACCCTGTATTCACCACCGATGATGTCAGCGAACTTCTTCAACACTTCGGGATGCTTGTCGGTCAGAAAGCTTTTTTGCTTGACTACGTCTTCAAGTTGACGTGTGAAATCAACGTTTTTTTCTACTGGTAATGGGTAGTCCTGGTATGACTTGTACAGCAACTCACGAGGATCTATTTTTTCATCCGCTTGGCTCATTTCTTTCAATAATCGATTGCGGGCGAAGTTCAGTTCCTTTCGGAAAATGGCAGAGCCGGTGCGCTCAGCGCTGGCGATGAAGGGAGTGGGAAAAAGCGAGCCGAAAATTATTTCGTGGATAGCACCGGCAATCCTTCGCTCGACGAAACGATAGGTAAAACTCCTTCTTTGCTTGTCTACAAGTAAGGAAACTTCCAGTTCTTCACTTTCTTTGTCTTTGGTAAGGGAAAGAGTCTGGCGGCCTATGCCGATATTCCGCTCAAAAGATATTGATTTAATGGAACTGGTCATGGTGTTGTTTTCCAAGAACACACGAAACTGACAATCTTGAAATTTCTCTTGGGATGCCGAAAAAACATCATGTAAATCTAACGAATAACCACGACAGATACGATTGAGGATTTTTTGCGCGTTTTGGGCGTATTTCGCGAGATTGAGCCTAGAGACACCATTTTCCACTAAATCATCGAATACTCTTTTGGGTAAATAACGGTGATCATCTGAGCGAAATTGTTTCCGCAATAGATCCAAGAAACCATACAGAGCGTAAGTCGCATAAGTTTTGCCGGTATTGTTCTCGCCGCAGATGATGGTGAAATCGCCGAGGCTGAATTCCGCCTGTTTCAGAACACCGAGATTCTTAACCTTTATTCTCATATCTCCACCTCCACGATACTAACCTTATCGTTGTCGAAGGTGTCTTGGAGTAACTTGCAAGAGATATATCAATCTCACATTTGCTTTTTCTACGCATCGACTCCTCCGCCGCACTATAAGTGCGCATACGTCCGAAAGGCAAGATTGTCTCGTGATGTCTTAACCATGTGTGGAGCACGTGGCTGGCCGGGCAGATAGGCTCATCGTTAGAGTGATTGAGTTGCAGCCGCCCGCACGCCGGGACCTCCGAGACGCCGGTGACGTGTCGTGCGCTGCGATTGGTCGATGTGGTAGCGTAGGAAACGGGGGTCGTTGCGCCATACACGCCGGGAAAGGGGGACGCAAGGCATGCTGACGATAGACGCGCAGGTTCACGCCTATGAGAGGGATCACCCGGGGCGGCCGTGGGCGGGCGATTTGCCGGGACCGCCCGGGGTCACCGGCGAGGACATGGTGGCGGCCATGGATGCGGTCGGCGTAGACGCCGCCGTGCTCATCTCGCCGTTCGCCCTGTACCGCTACGACGCCTCCTACGCGCTCGAGGTTCATGCCGCGCATCCGGGCCGGTTCGCGCTGATCAAGCCGGTCGACCCGACCGATCCCGCCGTGGCGGAAACCATCGCCGAATGGGCCGCGCAGGAGGGGACGGTGGGGGTGCGCATCATGCTGAACCCCGGCCCCGGCCTCGATCCGGAACATCCGGGGATCGACCGGGTACTCGAAGCCGCCGCACGCGCCTCGCTGCCGGTCAACCTCATGTGCTGGGGCTTGCTGGAGCATGCCGCGCGGTATGCCCGCGAACACACGGGCACGATGCTGGTGATCGATCACCTGGGACTCAAGCAGCCTTTCCACCCGCCCGCGCCGCCCGATCCCTTCGCCGACCTCCCGAAGCTCCTCGCGCTGGCGGAGTACGACAACGTAGCCGTGAAGGTAACCGGCGCCTGCACGCTCTCGCACGAACCCTACCCCTACGACGATATCTGGGACCCGCTCTGCCGGGTCTTCGACGCATTCGGTTACGAGCGGTGCCTGTGGGGCACCGACTGGACCCGCGCGGTCCATCTGCTGACCTACGAGCAGGGTGTGGCGCCGTTCCGCCTCACGGAACGCCTGAGCGATGAGGAGCGCGCAACGCTCATGGGCGGCGCCCTGCAGCGGGTATACGGCTGGAGGCCGACGATCGGGTAGGAGGCGGCCCCTGCACAACCCCTCGAATAGAGGCCGTAGGGACAACCCTCCGTGGTTGTCCTTCGCCGGGCGGCGCGACAGGACAGGCACAGAGGCCTGTCCCTACGGATGAAATCCGATTGTCGCGGGAAGGAATGCCGACCAAGGCGAGAGGGTTCAATGCCGTCATTCCGGCGAAAGCCGGAATCCATTTTTACGCTTTTCGCCTTTCGTCAGGGTTCCCGCGCAAGGGCTGCGAATGAAACGCCGCCGTTCATTCACCCGCCCCCGCAAATGGATTCCGGTTTTCGCCGGAATGACGATCAAAACCGCACGACTTCTTTGGGACAGGTCGCGACCCGGGCAGGCCTGCGACCTGTCCACTACAGAAGAAACCCTCTCGCCTTGGTCGGGTCTGACGCCGGAATGATGAACCAATCTCAACTCTTGCGGGCGGACACGTCGGTCCGCCCCTACGATAAAACGCAAACCCTTCCTAACCAGTCGGAAAAAACTGCAAACGCTCGCTCCTCGGGGTTGTTGAAAAAGTCCACTAATCGGGAGTGACCCACCTCGCGGCATCGGGCTTCGCGGAACGCTTGACGCTCTCATACCGAGCAAGCGCCCCGAACCCTCATCCTGAGTAGGCGCGTGAGCGCCGTATCGAAGGTCAATCGCGACCAATGCGGGAGCGATTGCCGGCCAAACAGGGGAGTGCTCCCCTCGACAGCCTCGGGCAAGCCCTTCGATACAAACGCTCCTTTCTCAGTCGCGTTTGACCTTCGGCGGCTACTCAGGGTGAGGCGGATTAGCGGGCTGCGCTGGACAAGCAGGGGCGTGCGCCGCATCGGACTTTTTCAACAGCCCCTCCTCGCTCGCGTTTGGCCTCACGAATCGATGAGCACCGGCGCGCGGCCGACCACCTTGTTCTCCGAGAGGTCGGCCAGCGCTTGTTCCACCTCGGCCAGCGGGTACGTCCCCGAAACGACCGGCTTCACACGGCCCGACCCCACCCAGTCGGCGGCCTCGGCCAGTTCCGCGTGGTTCACGTAGCGAGAACCCGTTACCGTAATCTCATCGTTCACGAAGCGGGTGGGGTCGCTCGCGAATACCGTTCCGGGCTGAAAACCCACGACGACGAGCGTGCCCGTCCGCGCCAGCGAAGCGTAGCTCTTGGGCAGCGTCTGCTCCGTGCCCACGAACTCCAGTACGGTCTCGGCTCCCTTGCCATCGGTCACATCACTCACGACCTCGGCGAAATCCTCCTTAAGGCCGTTCACGGCGTGATCCGCGCCCAGCTCGGTGGCGCGGGCGAGCTTGGCGTCGTCGATGTCGACCGCGATAACGCGCGCGCCGAAGGCTTTGGCTATCTGGACGGCGTGGATCCCCACCCCGCCGCAGGCGCCGACGACGACCACGTCGTCCCCCGGGCGCACGCCCGCGCGCGTTTTGACCGCCTTGAGCGGGGTCGCCACCGGGCTCACGATGGTCGTGGCCTCGGGGTAGCCCACGCCCTCGGGAATGGCGCAGAGGTTCCCCGCCGGGACCCGCACGTACTCGGCGTAGCCGCCGTCCTGGTGCACCCCGAAATAGCCCCGGAAATTCTCGCACAGCGTCACACGGCCGAGCCGGCAGAACCGGCACCGCCCGCAGGTGAGGTAGGCGTGGACGACCGCGCGATCGCCTTCGGTCCATCCCTCGACGCCCGGCCCGAGTGCTGCCACCTCGCCCGCGATCTCGTGCCCCATGATGAGGGGCAGCTTTCCGCCGATCCGGCCCGCGCGGATGGTCACGTCGAACTGGTCCGGCGCGCAGGCGTGCACGCGCAGCACGACCTCCCCGTGGCCCGGCGCCGGGTCGGGCGCCGTTTCGAGGGTCAGGGGACCTCCCCATTCATGCAGAACCATGGCCCGCATCGGCGTCTCCTCCCTGTTCGGAAAAAATTGATCCAAAAAGCCCGAAAAATCGACCCTTCCTCTCCTCCCGAGCATTCCATGGGAGATTTTAGGAGCATCGTACCATTTTCTCAATTATCGGAGCGGGCGAAGGCCTCACGTTCCCGGCGGCGGCGCGATCCTGAACGCGCGCCTGCCCGAGTGCTCCCGCCGCGGGTTCATTCCCGGCTCGTGCGCTCAGCGGTTTCCTGACATCGAAGCCGACGCCGCCGGGTCGCGAAGCGTAGCGTTCTCTGGACGCCGCACATGCTGCCGGGCGTTGCCGCCGCGATGCGAGAATCACGACTCAGGAAGGCGAGGTCTCGTCGCCCTCGCCCAGGGCGC
The DNA here is from genome assembly GCA_028820795.1 of Nitrospinota bacterium. GTDB lineage: Bacteria > UBA8248 > UBA8248 > UBA8248 > UBA8248 > Bin107. The sequence continues at coordinate 13,412 of JAPPHK010000186.1, forward strand.
GCTGCATGAGCACGCAGTCGAGCCACCGGCCGTGCTTGAAGCCGATGGAACGCAGGGCGCCGGCAAGCCTGAAACCGGCGCGCTCGTGCAGCTTGATCGAAGCCGCGTTCGTTGAATCGCCGATGACCGCGACCATCTGGCGCACCCCCGTCTGAGCGCATGAATCGATCAGCGAGTCGAGCAGCGCCGCGCCGAGGCCCTGCCGCAGGGCGCCCTGTTCGACGTAGACCGAATTTTCGACGGCGTGGCGGTATGCCGGCCTATGGTGGTAGGGCGCCGCATACGCGTAGCCCCGGACGACGCCGTCAATCTCCGCGACAAGCCAGGGGAGGCCTTTCGCTCTTACGGCCCGGAAGCGGCGGCGCATCTCATCGAAGTCGGGCGGTTCCTCCTCGAACGAGGCCTGCCCGTGCTGTACGTGGTGGGCGTAGATATTCCGGATCGCGTGCAGGTCTTCCTCGGTGGCGTCGCGAACGCGCTGCCTCGTTTTCGAATCGGCGTTATTCAAAGTTCGCGGCTCCCGGCTTTCGGGAATTCATGGATTCGGCGCACCGGGCTTTCCCGGGGTGTGGTGAATCGCGATGACGATTATATACACGGGATCGTGATCGTTGGCGATGAAGGTCAGGACGCATTTCCCCGCATTCAACGTCGCGGAAGACAAGGCGTTCGGATGTATCCTGAGAGGCCGGCTTGCAGTACGATTTACACGTCCCGGACAGGCGCAGTCACCGCTTCTCTGGTCGGGGCTGATAGTCGGGTCCGAATCATCGGTGAAGACCGGCGCAAGCACGCCCCCTTCCTCCTCGGTGCTGTTGAAAAAGTCCCCGCCGCTCGGGGTTGACCCGCCTCGCGGCATCGGGCTTCGCGGAACGCTTGACGCTCTCATACCGAGCAAGCGCCCCGAACCCTCATCCTGAGTAGGCGCGTGAGCGCCGTATCGAAGGTCAATCGCGACCAATGCGGGAGCGATTGCCGGCCAAACAGGGGAGTGCTCCCCTCGACAGCCTCGGGCAAGCCCTTCGATACAAACGCTCCTTTCTCAGTCGCGTTTTACCTTCGGCGGCTACTCAGGGTGAGGGAAGTGGAGGGACGGCGGAGCCTGTCCTGAGCCTGTCGAAGGGCCGCTACTCAGGGTGAGGAAAGTGGGGGCCAGTCCCGAGCGAAGTCGAGGGAGCCTGTTGAAGGGCCGCTACTCGGGGTGAGGCGGAGCGGCGGACTGCGCAGGACGAGCAGGGGGATTGCGCCGCATCGCGGTTTTTCAACAACCCCTCCTCGGTCGGAACCGACTTCTCTGGACCCGCGACGAATTTGGTTTTCGGCAAACCCTCTCTTCGGGGTTTTTCGACAACCCCTCCTCGGTTGGGATTGACCCCGCATTTGCGGTCTTGCGACGCCGCGCCCATCGAGGCATGACAGCGGAGCCAATCGGTCCGTTCGGGCCGAGGGAATTTCCGATAAATTCGATAAAATAAGATAAATTCACGGGGTTTTTCGATAAATTAACGGGAAAAAACGACAAGGTATCTATTGAAAAATTTAATGGATATGAGCATTTTTCGCCGTTCCGGTCTGCCGCCGGACAGACCCTGTTCCGGCCGGGCGGAGCGCCGGTTTCATTTTGCATTGGACGATGGGTGAATAGAATGGTAAATTTCAGTTGGTATGGACTGCGTTGATTGTTGATTGAAGAGTGTTTTGACCTCGCGGGCTTCAGAATGCGGGCGGGGCGTTGATTTTATGGGGAGAATACGACTCATGCGAAAAATGGCTGGTATCTTTCTTGCGGTTGGATTGGTCTTTGTGGTTGCGGGATGCACGACGCCCGAGCACAACGTCTGGTTGAAGCGCGGCGTGGGCGTAAAGATGGAGCAGGCGGTGAAGGACCTGAAGAGTTGCGCGATGAAGGAAGAGTTCATATTCGATGCGAACGCCAAAGGCGGTCCCGCAGTGACCAGTTCCGCATCGTCTTATGCGCAGAGCAATTTCGATAAGTGCATGATGGCCAAGGGCTTCAAGAAGAAAATGATGAAATAAGTTCCGAGGTGCGCGCGGTGAACATGCCGAGGAGAGGGACTCCCGGCGTCGCGCTCCATAGGTTTCACGCAAGCTTCGAGAAGAGCCGGAGAATTTATTCTCCGGTTCTTTTGTTCTCGGGCGTGAGCGCAAAACACGTGTTTTGCCGATAGCCGAAGTTCAGGAGATGAGAATGAGCCAGTGTGAGGGGCCGTCCCGCCGGGAGGTCGAGCAGGCGGCCGATCTGAGAACTTTTGAAGAACACCGCGCCGAGGGGCCGGACGCCGTTACGTGCGGCGTGCTCACGGTGAGCGATACGCGCACGGAAGAGAGCGATACGAGCGGAAAATTGATCATGAACATGCTGAGCGACATGGGCCACGGCGTGTCCTTTTACCGTATCGTGAAAGACGAACCGGCCCAGATACGCGAAGCCCTGCTCGAGGCGTGCGCGAATCCCGACATCCAGGTGGTGATATCGAACGGGGGGACGGGCATCACCAAGCGGGATACGACGTACGACGTCGTCGTTTCCCTCCTGGAGAAGGAAATGCCGGGCTTCGGCGAACTGTTCCGCCACGTGAGTTTCGAGGACATCGGCACGGCAGCCATGCTCACTCGGGCGACGGCGGGGACCTGCCGGGACACCATCATCATGACGCTTCCCGGCTCGGGGAACGCCTGCCGCACGGGAATGGAAAAAATCATCCTTCCCGAGATTAGCCACATGGTGCGGGAGGTCTTGAAACCCTAGGGTTTTTCCTCATGGATTCGGGGCGCCGCCGTCGGTTGTTGAAAAAATTCCCGATCCGCCCCCAAATGGGGCTGTTGAAAAAGCCTGCAATGACGGCGACGGGACACCGCCTTCCCGAAGGGTGTGTAGGTCAGACATATATGTCTGACATATCATGCGACCCGGATTTTCATGCCTCCCGCGAACGGGCCGCATGATATGCGGCCCCTACAAACCCCTCTGCTTTTCTCCTGCGCGCTTTTTCAACAACCCTGTCAAGGGGGGGTAGGGGGGAGTGGTTTTCAGGCCGAGGAAGGGCGTGCGGAGCGGATGAAGCATAATCCTTTCCGAACCCTCATTCCTCCCGGTCGTAAACCCCCACTCCCTTGCCAGGGGGGGGGCTTCCACCCACCCACCCCGGGGTTGTCCTGCGTCAGGGCGGTCACGGAGGCCCCGGACAGGCACAGGGGCCTGTCCGGCTACGAGAGGCGGTGCGGTTTTGATCGTCATTCCGGCGGTGGTCGGTTTCGACCGATGAGGGGTTGTTGAAAAAGCCCTTCTCCGCCTCATCCTGAGTAGCGGCCCTTCGACTTCGCTCAGGACAGGCTCCGCCGTCCCCCACCTTCCTCATCCTGAGTAGGCGCGTAAGCGCCGTATCGAAGGTCAATCGCAACCAATGCGGGAGCGATTGCCGGCCAAAAAGGGGAGCGCTCCCCTCGACAGGCTCGGGCAAGCCCTTCGATACAAACGCTCCCTTCTCAGTCGCGTTTGACCTACGGCGGCTACTCAGGGTGAGGGAAGAGGCGTTGGCGGTTTGGGGAGGTCGTAGACGGGACTTTTTCAACAACCCCCTCAAGGGGGGAGTGATTCCTTCTTCCCTCGGTTGAACACCCCACACGTCGGGGGCGCTGTCTTTACCCCCTGACAAGGGGCTGTTGAAAAACCCCAAACAGGGCCTTGCGAGCAGAGGGTTTGTAGGGTCAGTCAGGGCGGCCTCTGCGCCCGCCCTGACCGTGCCTGTCCTCCCCTCCGTGGTTGTCCTTCGTCAGGACAGGCGCGGGGGCCTGTCCCTACGAGACGCAGCGGATTCACGTCCCTCAAGTTGACACGAGATATCCAAAAGACTAGCTTTAACGCGGATTTCGCACGGCGTAGAGGCCCTTTTCACTAGATATGAGGTTCGTCCATGGAAAGTCATGCGGTATACCCGGGAACCTTCGACCCGCCGACGAAAGGGCATTTCGACGTCGTTCGAAGAAGCCAGAGGCTTTTCTCAAAGGTTACGGTGGCCATCTCCGTTCACCCTTCGAAGACGCCCCTGTTCGATTTCGAGGAGCGCAGGAATTTTTTCCTGGAAGAATTCCAGGAGTCGAACCAGATCGAGGTGACGAGCTTCGAACGTGAACTGCTGGTGGATTTCGCAATCGAAGTGAATGCCCAGGCCATCATTCGCGGCCTTCGCGCCGTGAGCGATTTTGATTACGAGATGCAAATGACGCTCATGAACAGAAGACTGAACGAGGAGATCGAAACGATTTTCCTCATGCCCAGCGAACAGTACAGTTTCCTCAGCTCCAGCCTCGTAAAGGAAGTCGCCTCGCTCGGGGGAGACGTGCGTGAACACGTATCCGCATCCGTGCGAGAGGCGCTCGACAAAAAATTCCGCAGTTGACATCGATATCCTAACCCCTGGAGTTTTTCATGCGTTTTGCATCCCGAATGAGCAAGTTGCCTCCCATTCCCACGCTGGCGATGAATACCAAGGCCGCGGAAATGAGGGCGCAAGGCATCGACGTCATCTCGTTCGCTGCCGGGGAGCCCGATTTCGATACCCCCGAACACATCAAGGAAGGGGCCATCCAGGGTCTGCGCGACGGCGCCACGAAATACACGGCCGTTCGGGGCATACCCGCCTTGCGAGAGGCGATTTGCGATTGGGCCGAGGAGCACAAGGGCCTCCGGTATGACCCGAAAACGGAAGCGATCGTCACCGTGGGCGGGAAGCAATCGGTCTTCAACGCCTTGCACGTGCTCGTCGAGGAGGGCGATGAGGTCGTCATCCCCGCACCCATCTGGGTTGCGTACGAGCCCGTCGCCACCCTGACCGGCGCGAAACCGGTATTGGTTCAGACGAGCGAGGAAAACGGTCATAAAATGACGGCCGGGCAGTTGCGCGAGGCCGTCTCGGAGCGTACGAAAATCGTGGTCATCAACAGCCCGTGCAACCCTTCGGGCTGCGTATACAGCCGGGCGGAACTCGAAGCGGTCGCCGAGGTGGTTTTATCCACCGACGCGATGGTCATGTCCGATGAGATCTACGGGAAAATCACATACGACGGTGAGGAGCACGTTTCGATCGCCGGTTTTTCCGACGAAATGAAGGCGCGCACCCTCGTTCTGGACGGGTTCTCGAAAACCTACGCCATGACGGGCTGGCGGTTGGGGTATACCCTCGGGAGGCCTGAAATCATCGAGGCCATGGACACGCTGCAGGGCCAGAGCACGAGCAACGCCACCTCCTTCGCGCAATACGGGGGGGTCGCGGCCCTGCGGGGCTCTCATGAATTCCTGGACGGGTGGGTGGCGCAGTACGACGCGAGAAGAAAGGCGATCGTCGAGGGACTGAACTCTATTGAGGGCCTCAGCGTCGTGAACCCCAAGGGCGCGTTCTACGCTTTCCCCCGCGTGAGCGGCGTATTCGGGCGTCAGGGACCGGATGGAGTATTGAAAAATTCAATGGATGTGGGGTTGTATCTCTTAGAACACGCCCACTGCGCCGGCGTTCCCGGCGCAGGTTTCGGCGCGGATGACTACGTGCGTTTCTCCTACGCGACCTCCCTCGAGAACGTAAAAGAAGGGATCGAGCGCATCCGGGCGGCCTTGGGACAGCTGGGTTGATGAATGGCCTGGGACGAGCGCTTCA
>JAPPHK010000212.1 GCA_028820795.1 Nitrospinota bacterium
GTCTGGATGGGCGCAAAGATGATCCGTGATGTCTACACAGGCGCGAAAAAGGGCGAAGTTTCTCTCGTGCTTCAATACTTGTGGAATTTTGGAATCCCCCGAACCGATAACTTTAAGCGCGTCAAATTTGTTAGCAATTAAGCGGCGGTGATTCGCATGGAAAAGAGACATTTTGAATTGAGATTTGAGGATGACGGCGTTCTACGGGGCGTCGTCATGCCCTATCTTGAGCGGACGAAGATCGGCTCTTTCGAGGAGCGGTTTAAGTCTGGCGCATTCGGCGATATCGGGGAGTTGCGCTTGAACATGGCGCATGACAGAAAACGGCCCTTGTGCGTCAACAAAAAGGGCGGCGGCTTGCGCCTCATAGATAGCGAAACCGAACTAAGGGCCGAAGTTGATCTACCAGATACGGCGGACGGGCGGGATGCGCGGGAGTTGATCAAGCGCGGCGTTTTGAGCGGCTTTAGTGTCGAGTTTAGATCGGTTGATGAAACATGGAATGACAATTTGAGAACAATCAACCGCGCAGAATTAGGCGGCCTTGCTCTTGTTGATCGCCCGCAATACATAAGCGCGGTGATCGAGGAAATTAGACAGGCTCAAGAAGCGAATCTAAAGGCGGTGAAGGAATTATGGCCGTTGGTATAGGTGAGTTGGCGGTTGAACTCAGGATTGCGGGCGATGCGAGCGAGACACTTGACGCCGGAATGAATCAAATTTTGACGCGGATTTTGGCGACGTGCGAGGGGATAATTTCAGACCTAGAAGATCGGGCGGACGTGAGCATTCCAGAATGGGCGAAGGATGAGGCGACGATCCGCTTGGCGTCGTATTTGTACGACCGACCGAACGCGGCCCCCGGCGCGGGATATGCGAACGTGCTTTTGAATAGCGGCGCGGCGAACGTGCTAAAGCGGTTTACTCCCGTTTCGGTTGTATCGCTAGGGAAGGATCAAGGTGATGAAACCTAATGTTTTGGAGAAAAGAAAAAGACGAAAAAAGAAGTTACACAGACGCGGAAATTTTGCGCCAGCTTCGGGATGCGGAAGGCGACGTTGACGCCGATCCGAATTCCACGTCAGCCGCACAGACGGCGGCGGCTTTTATCGGGCGTTGTCTCGCTTTGGCCGAAGTTTCCCCCGCCATAGTCAAGCCCGCTTTGGGGCCGGACGTGCTTTATGACATAGGGCGTGATCTTATTTTGGCGGGTGAGAGTGTCCATGCGATTGACGTTACAGACGGCAAACTCGCTCTTTGGCGAACGGCGGATCATGACGTTATGGGCGACCCCGAAAACTGGCGATACCGGATCACGATTAGCGGGCCGACAGGGGATAAACAATTAAGCCTAACGGGTGATTCGGTTTTTCATCCGCGCTTGAATGTAAATCCAAGCCAGCCGCACAAAGGGCGATCCCCGATTGAATGCGGCGGATATACAAGCAACCTTGCGGCGAATTTAGAACGCTCGCTTGAGGATGAAACGGGCGGAAGTGTAGGCCATGTTTTGCCAGCCCCCTTGAGCGAGTTAGACCCCGCCCTAGTCGAAAAATTGCGAGCCGATCTAAAGGCTTTGAAAGGTGCGACGGCTCTAGTCGAAACACTTAGCGCGGGCCTTGGCGACGGGAGAAGCGGCGCACCCGCTGGCGACTGGCAACCTAGACGCATCGGGGCCGACCCCCCGCAATCTTTGTTACAGCTACGGGCGCAAGCCTACGAATCAATCCTTTCGGTTTGCGGCGTTTCCCCGATCTTGTTTTCGACAGGGGCGGATGCGAGCGCGGCGCGGGAAGCACTAAGACAATTTTTGCATTCAACACTTCAACCTATCGGCGACATTGTGGCGGCGGAAGCGCGGCGCAAACTTCACCCCGAAACCAAGTTTGATTTTTCGCGCTTGATGGCGGCGGACGTGCAAGGCAAAGCGCGGGCGGCGAAGTCTCTAGTTGACGCGGGATTCACACTTGAGCAAGCGGCGATTATGACGGGCTTTAGAGAAGGCGGTGATTAGAAATGGAACGTGAGACATATCAAGTTGAAATTCCCTATCCCTTCAAAATGCCGAAACTCCACCATATATCCACGCGCTTGTCTTCGTATGAAATTAACAAGCTAGACGATTTATGCGTCATGGTGCACGAGGCGACGGAAGGCGCGGTGAAGGCGGAAAGATCGGACTGTCTGCGGTGGTTGATCATGACGGCATGGGTTAACTTTTCGTGATTATTCCGCCGAACAAATTAACGTGGTTAAAAGATTTATCAAGGAGCACGCGGGCCAAGTGCCTTTTAACTGGCGGGAAACACCTACCGATCCTTGGGAACTTTGGATTTGCAGAGAGTTTGACGTGAAGCGCGGAAAGGATCAGTCGCATACTTTGATATGCCAGCTAGAGAAATTTAGAGGTTATGTTCCCGAAGAAACTAGCGGAGAGGATCAACAACCTTGATTGACGTCACTTCCGATTTTTTCACCCCAGCACCAAAACCATACAGGATTGATAACTTCGGTTTCCCGCCTCTATGGCGCAAGCGATTTGAATCAAAGCACGGGCGCAAACCGACACAAGCCGAAAACATACGGGCGGCTCTTGAGTATGAGTTTTTTGAGGGGCCGATCAAGGTGAACGAAGCGGGCGGCTATCACTACTGCGAGGGGAGGGGAAAATTTCTTGCCGAGAAGAAAAAATGACGTAAGGGGCGGGCCAAAAGATCATATAGATTTTGGTTATTTACTTGAGGCTTTGCGCCGCAAATACAAGTGGGAGAGACCCGAAAAATAATTTTCAATCAAAAGTCGCACTTATGGGGATAAGCAAGCGGCCACAACGAGAGGAGGAACTATGCAAGAGAAATTTCTAGGCATGACGCCGCAAGAGTTAGACAAGTTTGCGGAATACGTGCAAGAGCTAGTCAAGACGAACTATCAGAAACTAGAGCTAGAAAGATGGAAAGCTACAATAGCGGAACATAACGCAGACGATGAAAACGACTATCAAGAAGAGTTGGTGAAATGGGAAATTGAAGACGGCGTTTTGAGCGGAATCATCCGCAAGCGAAAGACCAAAAACGTCAACCTTCCCGATCAAAAAAACTGGCAATATCAAGAATATGTGAGCCGGATCAAAAACGCCAAACTGCTAGACGTTATCAAAACAAGTATCGTTCAGGCTTGTTATTCCGAAGACGAACTGCGCGGCATGGGCCTATCTCTCACCACTTCGGCCCCTGTCCAAAATTCCACGCCAGCCGAACACAATCACACGCCAGCCGAAGGCGAATGCAAGGGGCCGCACACTTGGCGAATAGACCCTAACAACCCTCAAGCCTTATCTTGCGCCAGATGTTCGAGGGGCGGAAAACCGCCTTGGCCGATAAAAGACATAAAGCCTTACAAATGGGCGCAGATGATCAAAGCGGCAAGAAACAACCTAGCGTTATATGAAGGCATGGGGGAAACTCCCGAAACCTACCTAAACAACCTAGACAAGCGCGCTCGCGCCACAAGAAAAACCTAAAGTAACCCTTTAATATACGCATAAACGCCTAGTAAGTTTTTGATTTTTTTGGAGTTAGGGGTTGACAAAAAGGCGAAAATATGGTAAAAATGCTAACGCTTGTTTGCGTGGCATTGGCTTTAGCCAAATGCCTCACGCACGACAAACCTAAGCGAGCATTTTGTTAGGTGCTTGCACCTTATTCTAAGGTAAGCACCTTATGACGCTAGGGCCTTTTGGGCCAGCGAAACGCCAGCGTGAAGATTCTTTTTTTGGTGGCAACCATAGAGCTAGAATCAATCGGGAGTATAGGAAACAAGGGCGTTCTTTTTTTGCCGAAAGTTGACACCATAAGGGGGGATACTATGACTAGAAAAAGGTTTGATAAGGCTAGCGAGTTTTGGGCCTTCTTGAAGTCTTACGATGAGCAAGGGGTTGATATCTCTATAAGCGAGCATTACGCCTTCGGCCAGCATGATAAATCAATTCAAGCCTTCGTTTTGATTCCCTGTAATGTGATAAATGTCGAGTTGACGCCAGCATAACAAAGCCCACAATCAAGCCCCATAAGAACCCCTTGGCTTACCCTCCTCGCTTTCGGCCAAGGGGTTGTTTTTTTTGCCTTCAAATATCGCTATTCAAAAATCTTACCTAGATCGAATTTAGAACGGCGATTTTAAGCCCCTGTAACGGCCAAAAAAAACCCCCTAGCCTAGAGTATGACTAAGGGGTTTAATCGCCTTGTGGCGACTCTATGCGCCTATATACGCGCTCCACGCCTCAAGCAATTCCGCCCGCTCTTCAAATAGATCGCTTCGCTGATACGACCGCTTGAGCGCACCCGCCAGCTTATGGCTAAGGGTTAATTCCAGTACGTCTTCTCTAGCCTTGATAGCTTCCCTTCCCCACGTCCGCAAGCTAGAGCGGAAACCATGAATACAAGTATCGGCGAACAAGCCGCTTTCCTTGAGCAAGAGTTTAATGTTGGTGTCGGCCATATATCCCCCGCCCCGACTGGCGGGAAAAATGAATTCAGAACCTTCCCCGATTGTCAGCTTGACTAATTCGAGCACCCGCACGGCGGCTTCACTCAGGGGAATAACAAAGTCTTCTTTGCTCTTTTTCATGAGGCTTGCGGGAAGCGTCCACGTTTTGGCGTCAAGGTCGATTTCAGCCCACCTAGCGGCCCGCCCGCGTTCGCTTCTAACCCCTGTAAGGATCATAAATTCGAGGCAAAGCGCGGCTTGTTGGTGGCGGGAGTTTCTAATCTTTTTGAGGGCGGCGGCAACCTTCCCATGCTCAAGGCTTCTCAAGTGCTTCTCTTCTTTCGGTTGCCTCGCCTTTATGCCTTCGGCTGGATTGTGATCTATATGGCCGTATTCAACCCCCCATGCGAAAACTTGCTTGATTGCCGTCAAGAGTTTCTTTGCGGTTTCGTGCTTCTCTTCCCGCCATAGCGGATCAATGAGGCTCAGGATGTCGGCCCGCCTTATGGCGTCTAGCGGGAGATTGCCTAGCCTTGGCACGGCGCGGTTATTCAACCCTTGCCAGTCTTTAGCCTTGCGTTCACCCTGCCAGCCCTTCACGTCCGCAATCCAGTCGCAAGCGGGGCCGATTGCTTGTTTGAAGGTGGGCCGCGTGGTTTGCGCTTGAGCGCGGGGCTTAGGGTCTATTCCGGCACGGGCGGCTTGCCGCATTTCAACCGCTTGTTTCCTCGCTTCGGCTAGCGTGGTATAACCGCATCCGCCAAGCCCGTATTTGCGGCGACCTTGGCCTTTAATCGTGATATAGAGAACATAGCTTTTCGTTTTGTTGGGGGATACGTTTACATACAACCCGCCCCCGTCGCCGTGCATCCCTTCTTTCTTGAGGCTCTTGATCCTTGTTTGAGTTAGCTTTCCCATTTCCTTGTCTCCTTTTCTTATGTAACGATTTTGTAACAATAAATTCTTGTCAACAATACCAAGGCTTTCGGGAATCTGTCAAGCGCGCATTTCAAAGAATCTGCCTATTTACCTTGAAAATAAGCGTTTACGCCTAGTTGGAAGGGGAGAAAATAAGCTAAAGTATATAGGTAAGTTTGCTTGTCTACTCTTTGAGGGGGAGTCAGTGAGCTGAGGGCGTAAGCCCGAAAGCGAACTGGTGGGGGGAGCTTTTTCTGTGGCATGTCCCCCCACCGAATCGGCCTTCGCCCAAGGGCTCGGCCTCTTCGTCTGGCTTTCCCCTCGGGAAGCCAGACCCTCAAGGGGGGAGTGTATCTTCTCTCTCGTCTGTCGATTACATGCGCCGAATCACGCAAACTGGCTTTTTCACCAACCCCTTGCAAGGGGGGGGCACGCAAGGAGAGACGGGAAGGTTGTTTTTTGCGTCCTGAGCAGGCGGCATGTCGCCCCGAAGCATTGCTGGACACCGCGCGGCGCGAACACTTAGAATGATTTACGAGGCAACGCGGTTCACGGGGAGATTGCCATGACAGAAAACGCTTCCACGGCCTACAAGTCTCCCGCCAAGATCGAGGCCCTCCTCTCCCGCCAACGAGAAGACGGGTACCTCTCCAGGGAAGCGATCACGGAGATCTCCAAAGACCTGGGCGTGCCCATCTACGAGTCATACGGCATCGCCAGTTTCTTCCCGCACTTTCACCTGGAAAAACCGCAAAAGCCGAAAGTCCAGATCTGCCGGGACATGAGCTGTCTGCTCGCAGGCGGCGATGCGCTGCTCGAGGGCGCGAAAAAACTCGCCCGCCGCGCCGGCGTCAGGAACCTCCGGCCCGAGAGCTGCGCCTGCCTGGGGCGGTGCGACAAGGGGCCCGCCGCCGAGATAGAAGGCCGCATCTATTCGTCTCTCACGGATGAGAAATTCCAGGAGGTCCTCTCCTCCTGGAAAAACGGAGCGCCGAAGCCCGCCTCGAGGGCGCAGAAACTCAAAAACGCAACGCGCATCAATCCCTACCGCAAGAACGAGGCCTTTGGCGTCTTGCGCGCCCTGATGCGGAGCAAAAATCCCGAGAGCGTCATCGATGTATTAAAGGAGAGCGGCCTGCGCGGCATGGGCGGGGCCGGTTTTCCGGCCGGGCTCAAGTGGAGTTTCGTCCTGGGCGCGCCGGGGGATGAGAAATTCGTGGTCTGCAACGCCGATGAGAGCGAGCCGGGCACGTTCAAGGACCGCGCCATCATGGACTCATGCCCCGAACTCGTGGTCGAAGGGATACTCATCGCCTGCAAGGCCGTGGGGGCCGGGCGCGCCATCATCTACATCCGCCACGAATACGGCGCGCAGGCGAGAAAACTCGAAAAAGCCATCCAGCGCGCCCGCAAGGCCCGCCTCACCGGCACGAAGAACACGCCGCGGCTCGAGATCTTCACCAGCCCCGGCGGATACATCTGCGGAGAGGAGACGGCGCTCCTCGAAGTCCTGGAGGACAAGCGCGCCCAGCCCCGCGACAAGCCCCCCTTCCCCGGCACGGCGGGCCTTTTCGGCAAGCCCACCCTCATCAACAACGTCGAGACCTTTGCGCTCATACCGGCGGTGCTGAAAAAGGGAGCGGAGTGGTTCACCTCCTTCGGGCGAAACGGCGCCAAGGGCTTCAAGGTGGTGGGCGTGAGCGGTGCTGTGCGAAAACCGGGCGTCTACGAGGTGGAGTTCGGAACGCCGGTTCGGGAGATCATCGAGGGTCCCGCGGGCGGGCTGCCCGATGGCGCGCGCCTGAAGGCGTTCTCCCCCGGCGGGGCCAGCAGCGGATTCCTCCCCGCAAGCCAAGTCGATATACCCTATGACTTCGACCCCCTTCAGGAGGCGGGCAGCATGCTGGGCAGCGGGGCGCTCGTCGTCATCCCCGAGGGGGTGGACATGGTGGCGCTCGCCCACAACGTGGTGCGCTTTTTCAGGGACGAGTCCTGCGGCAAGTGCGTGCCCTGCCGCCTGGGGACGGAAAAGCTCACCGCCTTTCTGGAGCGGACCTTGAGCGGCGAGGGGCGGGCCTCCGAGCTTCCCGCCATGCGCGAGGTATGCGAGGCGATGAAGGACACATCCATCTGCGGCCTCGGCCAGGCCGCGCCGATCCCCTATCTCTCGCTTTTCGAATTCTTCGAGCCGGAAATCGAGGCGAGGCTCAAATGACGGCTGGGCAGGGAAATGTCTGAAGACAAAGCGATCTCCATCACCATCGACGGCCGGGCAATCAAGTCCCGGGGCGGCGCGACCATCTGGGAGGCCGCGCAATCGGCGGGGGTCGAGATCCCCAGGCTATGCCATCAGACCGGCATGGAGCCCGTGGGCGTGTGCCGCGTGTGCGCCGTCGAGGTCGAAGGCGCGCGAACGCTGGTTCCCTCCTGCTACAGGAAGATCGAGCCCGGCATGGTGATCCAAACGGGAAGCGAGCGCGTTCTCCGCGCCCAGAAAACGCTCGTGGCCATGCTGATGGCGGACCACGGCGCGGATTCCGATTCCCAGAGCTGCGAACTCACCGCGCTCGCCGAACGGATGAAAATCCAAAACGGCGTGAGCGCTTTGCCGCCCAAGGAGACGGGGCGCGCGCAGGATTTCTCATCCGCCGTCATCGCCGTGGATCACAGCGCGTGCATCCTGTGCGACCGCTGCATCCGCGCCTGCACGGACGTTCAGGGCAACAACGTCATCGGACGCGGCGGCAAGGGCGCCAGCGCAAAAATCGTGTTCGACGCGGACCTGCCAATGGGAGAATCCACCTGCGTCTCCTGCGGGGAGTGCATGGCCGCCTGCCCCACGGACGCGCTCACGAACAAATCCCTCACGCTGCAAATCGCCCCCGCCAAGGCCAAAGAGGTCGATTCCGTCTGCCCCTACTGCGGCGTGGGCTGTTCCATCACCTACCAGGTGGCGGGCAACACGCTCCTGAGCGTCCGGGGGGACGAGACGAGTCCGGTGAACCAGGGAAGGCTCTGCGTCAAGGGCCGCTACGGGTTCGACTACGCGCACCATCCCGATCGGCTCACGACCCCCCTCATCCGCAAGGAAGGCGCGCCCAAGACGAAGGAATTGCCCGGAAACCCCCTCTCCCTGTTCCGCGAGGCGGGCTGGGAGGAAGCCCTGGACCTGGCGGCGGATTCCCTCAAGAAAATCCACGAGGCGCACGGGCCCTCTGGTCTGGCGGGCTTCGGCTCGGCCAAATGCTCGAACGAGGACAACTACCTCTTCCAGAAGCTCATCCGCGCCGCCTTCGGAACGAACAACGTGGACCACTGCACGCGGCTTTGCCACGCGAGTTCTGTGGCGGCCCTCATGCAGACCATCGGCTCGGGGGCCGTGAGCAACCCCTTCTCGGACGCGCTCAAGGCGGATTTCATCCTCGTGGCGGGCGCGAACGCCACGGAAAACCACCCCGTGGCCGCCACCTTCATCAAGCAGGCCGCGAGCGCAGGCGCCACGCTGGCCGTCATCGACCCCAGGAGAATCGACCTCGTCGACCATGCGGACATGTTCGTGCAGTTCCGCCCCGGAACGGACGTGGCGCTCTTCAACGGGCTGTTGAACGTGGTGATCGAAGAAAAACTCTACGACGCGGATTTCGTCGCCGCGCGCACCGAAGGTTTCGAAGAACTCGCAGAAAACGTAAAACCCTATACGCCCCAAAACGTATCGAGGCTCACCGGCGTGCCTCCCGAAACGCTCCAGAAACTGGCGAGGCTCTATGCGACTTCCGCGCGCAGCATCATCTTCTGGGGCATGGGACTCTCCCAGCACACGCACGGCACGGACAATTGCCGCGCCCTCATCGCCTTGTGTCTCATTTGCGGGCAGATCGGGCGCGAGGGAACGGGTCTCCACCCCCTGCGGGGACAGAACAACGTGCAGGGGGCATCGGACGTGGGACTCATCCCCATGGTCTATACGGGCTATCAGGACGTCGCCTCGCCCAGAATCCGCCGAAAGTTCGAAAAGGCATGGGGGCGCAAACTCGACCCCGAGCCCGGACTCACCGTGATGGAGGTCGCAGACGCCGCCCTCAGGGGCGAGATCAAGGGCATGTACATCATGGGCGAGAACCCGGCCATGAGCGACCCGAACCTCAACCACTCGCGCGGCGCGCTGGCGAATCTCGAATTCCTCGTCGTGCAGGACATTTTTCTGACCGAGACCGCCTACTTCGCGGACGTCGTCCTGCCTTCCACGGCGTTCCCCGAGAAAACGGGCACCTACACGAACACGGACAGGAGGGTCCAGATCGGAAGGCGCGCCATCGCTCCGCCCGGTGAAGCCAGGGAGGACTGGCGCATCGTGGCCGAAATATCAAGGCGGCTGGGCTACCCGATGAAGTATGAATCGGAAGCCGAGATTTTCGATGAAATCGCGTCCCTGACGCCGTTTATGGCGGGCATGTCATACGACCGCCTGGGGGGTCACGGGCTCCTCTGGCCCTGCGCCAGACCCAACCACAAGGGTACGGAAATCCTTTTTGGCAAATCGTTCCCCTCAGGATCTGGGAAACTCATTCCCGTTCGGTACGCCCCCGCCAGGGAGTTGCCGGACGATGACTATCCCTTCGTCTTGAACACGGGGCGCAACATCTACCACTGGCACACAGGGGCGATCACCAGAAGGGCGCAGGCATTGGAAGCCGCGGAACCGGGCCCCTACGTGGAAATGTCGCCCGAGGATTTGAAGCGTCTGCGGATAAAGAACGGTTCCGATGTCCTCGTGGAATCGAGGCGCGGAGAGATCACCCTCCCCGTCCGGGCCCTGGCGCGCGTGCGGCCCGGCCAGGTCTTCATCCCCTTCCACTACGTCGAGGCCGCCGCGAACCTGCTCACCGTGGACGACTTGGACCCCTACGGGAAAATCCCCGAGTTCAAGTTCTGCGCCGTGCGGGTGAGGAGAGCGAGAAGATCATAATCTGGATCCAAGGGATCCGGCGCGTGAGTTTCGCTGTTGGGTCGATCCTTTGACTCCTTGATGTTTTCGTGTCGATAAATTATATTTGATCAGAAGTATTTGTTGGGGAGCATATAAATCACTCCCGAAAAAGGAAGTCGCCAAATGCCTCTAGCCCCCAAGGAATCGAGTTTTTTTGATATCTTAGCTGATATATGGACCCCACCCGAATTCATTATTACAAAGGCAGTCAATTCCGGTCCTGCCGGTTTCGAGCAAGATAAGGAATCCATAAGAAAATATTTTGCAATCGCTATGGGGAAAATGGATGAGGGAACCAGAGACTGGCCAAACTCCGACAAGCGGCGACTTATCACGGCAGGAAACAGATAGACCACACCCTACTACCCAAACCAGCGGCGACTCATTAAAAGTAAGAACGAGTAACCGAAATCGTATATTCGGGGATTCTGCCTCCACCAGAGTTCGCGCGCCAGTATGAAGAAATGCAACCTGGAGCAACTGACCGCATTCTCAGGATGCCCGAGGAAGAACAAAAAATTCGGAAACGGGACAATGCCTGGACGCTCTTTAACGAAACTCTCAAAATATTCGGAAGCATTTCAATTTCGATATGTCTAATCGCAGGAGGTGTTTATTGCGCCTCGATTGGCCAACCATGGCCGGGATTTTCTTTCGCCGCATTGGGCATAATCGGCGCGGTATTGAGATTTTTTCAAGGCAAAGAAGAAAAGAAGTAGGCTTCGTTTCATAGAAAAGACGCGGGGAGATCGTCCTCCCCGTCCGGGCCTTGGCGCGCGTGCGGCCCGGCCAGGTCTTCATTCCCTTCCACTACGTCGAGGCCGCCGCGAACCTGCTCACCGTGGACGACCTCGCCCCCTACGGGAAAATCCCCGAGTTCAAGTTCTGCGCCGTGCGGGTGAGAAAGCCGAGGAAATCACGCGCGAGATGACGGCCGGGCGCCATTCATGAAACGCCGAGGCGGCGCCGGCGCATCCAAACCGGGAAAATCAGGCGAAACCGTTTCGCCCTCAGATGCCGTCGACGGCAGGGTCCGCCGAAGAATCGTGAAAATGAAAATCCGCGGCGTCCAGGTCGTCGGCGTCGACGTCCACCAAACGAATCCTCCCCCCGCCCTGCGAGGTCAAATCGATGACGGCGCCGCCGGCTTCGGCGTTGATCGTCAGATCCCCGAAACCGGTAACGCCCGTGAATGCGCTCAGATCGATCGCGTCTCCGCCGGTTGCGTCGAAATCGATGACCGTGTCGTTTCCGTCGCCCGCCGCGAATACGAAAGTATCGTCACCATCGCCGCCATAGAGCCTGTCGTCGCCCGCACCGCCGAACAGCCGGTCATCGCCGTCCTGGCCATAGAGCGCATCGCCGCCGGCGTCGCCGTGGAGGGTGTCATCGCCTGCGCCACCGTTGAGCGTGTCGTTGTCCGCGCCACCGTAGATCGTGTCGTCGCCGGCATCGCCCGTAATCCCGTCCACGCCGGCGCCGCCGAAAATGGTGTCGTTGTCTTCCCCGCCGAAAAGCGTGTCGTCTCCATCGCCGCCATCGATCGTATCGTCCCCGTCACCGCCGAAGATCGCGTCTGTCCCGGCGCCGCCGCTAAGGCTGTCGTCCCCGCCGTTGCCGAAAACGCGGTCGTCTCCCCCGAGCGCGTCGATTGCGTCGGCGTCAGCGGTGCCGCGGATTGTCTCGGCGGCGTCGGTGCCGTACTCCCAGCCGTCGGCCAGAAGGAAGTCCCCGGCATCCAGGTCACCGGCAGAAAGGCCTTCCAGCTTGATGGAGCCGCCGCCATATGCGGACAAGTCGATCGTGACGCCGCCGTCAGTTTCCGTGATGGCCAGATCATCGAATCCCGTGATGCCGGAATACCCCGTGAGGTTGATGCGGTCTTCGCCGGGCACGAAATCGGTGATGGTGTCGCTTCCGTTCCCCGGACCGAACACGAACATGTCCGCCTGGCTTCCGCCCGTAAGCGCGTCGTCCCCCGCCCCGCCCTCAATCCAGTCGATGCCGGCGCCGCCGTCGAGCGTATCGTCGCCGCCCTGGCCCTTGATCGTATCGTCGCCGGTGGCGCCCGTGAGGGTGTCGTCTCCCGAACCCCCCGTGAGCGTCTGGTCGACGCGAAACACGAAATCCCGGGAACTCAGGTTGTTGATGGAAAATCCTTCGAGGAATATCGTCCCGCCGCCGTGCGCGGTGAGGTCGATGGTGACCCCGGTTTCGTCCCAGTTGAACCTCAGATCGTAGAAGTTCGAAATCGTGGGAAACGCGCTGAGGTCGATGAGGTCCTGCCCGTCGGTGAAGCCGGTGATGGTGTCGTCCCCGTTGCCGGGTGCGAACACGAAGGTGTCGTCGCCGTCGGTGCCCGCGAGGGCGCCGCTGTCTCCTGAAGAGTCGTTGATCACGTTTTCATCGGCCATGACGAGTCTCCGTAGTCAGTAGAAACTTCATGCCGGAAAGCGTCTTGAACCCAAGAATCATCAAATCAAAGAACCTGGCCGCTATGCCCGATTTCAGCGCGGGCGGTTGTTCATTCCTGAGTCCAATTCCGCTTCGTGGGTTGAATCTTCCCTATACCTCGGTGCTTTCCGGTGCTTTCTCCGCGCCGCAACATTCCCCAAGAATACCAGATTTCACCAAAATCCGCCAGAATTTGAATTATCGGCTTTGCCTTATTCTCGTGAGGAAGCGCTCTACCTGAAGCTCGTGATCAGGAACCCGCCCAGCACGACGAGGCCCGCCGCGCCGAACAGGCGCGCGTTCACGCGCTCCATGTCGCCCATGAAGACGAGGCTCAGGAGCACCACCCATATCGGGGCGGTGCGGCTGAGCGGGAGGACGACGGTGACGTCCGAGAACGTGAGCGTGTACCACAAAAGCCCGGTGGCGGTGGCGGAGAAGAGCGAGCCCAGCAGTATCCAGCATACGTCGCGCCGGGCCGCATGGATTCTCCCGCTCGCGCCCAGAAACGGCTTCGCGCAAAGGAGAAAGAGAAAACCCGCCAGGAAGGCGAAACCCACCGCCGCGAAGGGCGTTCGCTGCTCGGCGTAGCCGATTTTCGCGATAACCGGCATGGCGGCGTACATGAACGAGGCGAAGACGGGGAAGATGAGCGCGCGGCGGAACTCCGGCCCCATGCCGCCTTTGGCGACGTCCTTGCCCTCGCCCATCGAGATGAGCGCCACACCCCCGACGATGGAGAACGTGCCCAGCACGACCGCCACGCCCGGCTCTTCCCCCAGAAAGAAGGCGGCGAAAAATACCGCCCATATCGGCGCCGAAGCCTGGACGGGGCTGGTGCGGCTCGCGCCGATTCGCTGGATGGCCGTGTAGGAAGCCAGGTGGCCCATCCCCTGCCCCAGGCAGCCCGCCAGCATGAACCACAGGACGGGCCTGAGCGATGAGGTCTGGAGCGTGCCGAGGAAAAAGGCGATGCTCAAGAGCAGCGCGCTCGCCACGGCGTTCGTGATGAGCACCCCGGTGATGGGGGATGCGCTCCTCAGTCCCCGGCGGAAGGAGATGAGCGCCGCCGAGTAGATGAACGAAGATGAGAGAGCGAGGATTTCGCCCGACATGAAAAAGGGAGCTTGCGCGTTCATGGGCGCGACTATACACGGCTCGAGACCCTTAGGCGAGATGAGCGGGCGTCCCGGTGAAACAATATAATTTACGAACCCCCCGGAAACCTCCCGGTTTTCCGGCCGTGCTTGCCCGGAAAACAACTCTTCCGAGAAACGTTTTCGACCCGTAAACCCGCGGCCCGGCCCGGGAGCGACGCCGCGCCGGGCGTGGTCTCCGGCTGACCTAGGCGAGATCTCTCGGCAGGACGAAATCGGTGAGAGTCGCCGCCCCCTCGCCCAGCGCGGACCAGCGCGCCGCGTCGAGCGTGAACGCGGCCAGGGCGGCGGTCGGGAATTTTTCGTCCATGCGCCGGCGCATCGGTTCGGGGCCGCCGCCGCAGATCCCGGCGGCGAGGTCTTCGATCCCCGGGTTGTGGGCGATGAGCAGCACGCAACCAAAGGCGCTCTCGACCCGCTGGAGGCGTCCCAGCAGGGACGCCGCGCCCGCTCCGTAGAGGCCGCTCTCGATGCGCACGACGGCGTCGCGCGCGAGATCGGGCAGCATCAGCGCCAGGGTCTCGCGGGTGCGCCGGGCGGCCGAGCACAGGATGTGGTCGGGCAACGGGCCGCCATGCGCGAGATGCCGGGCGATCAGCGGCGCCGCGCGTCGACCGCGTTCGTTCAGGGGGCGATCGAAGTCGGCCAGCCCCGGGTCCGACCAGCTCGACTTGGCGTGCCGCAGCAGGAAAAGGGTCTTCATGGCTCCGTCCGCCTCCCAATGGTTCTGCCCGATGCGGGTCATTTTCCTTCAGCCGGGAAAGAGCGTCAATGAGAGCGCTCGCAACGGCGGCGGCGCCTCTCGTCCGCCCACGGAGGCGGCGCGCTTTCACGGCTGCGGGCGGAGTCGCTCCGCGGGACGGAGAAGCCGGATATGAAATCGGCTACAGGCGTGTTAGGTTGCGCGCTTTGGGTGCGCTCCGCCGGGACAGCCGTACGGGCGCGCCGTGTTTGACCATTGCCCGAGACGGAGACCGAATCCCCATGAGCCGCACTGCCACCACCGATATCCATCCCGGTCGCGGCGCCGCGCTCGCGGTGATCGTGGCCGGTTGTCTGATATCGCTCATCGGCTTCGGGATCCGCGGGAGCTTCGGGCTCTATCTCGATCCGATGACGGTCGCGAACGGGTGGTCGCGCCAGACCTTCGCGTTCGCGATGGCGGTCCAGAACCTGTTGTGGGGAGTCGGCGTCCCGGTCGCCGGGGCCATCGCGGACCGCTACGGAACCGCGCTGGTGATCGTCTTCGGCGCTGTCGTCTTCTCCCTGGGCGTGGCAGGCATGGCGGTGGCGGACAGCGGAATCGCGCTCCTGCTCAGCGGCGGCGTCCTCGTCGGCCTCGGGGTCGCGTTCACCTCGTTCTCGCTCGTGCTCGCCGCCATCGCGCGGGTCGTGGGGCCGGAACGCCGCTCGCTCGCCCTCGGCTTCGGAACCGCGGCCGGCTCGCTCGGCCAGGTGATCTTCTCACCCCTCACCCAGGCCCTGATATCGAGCTACGGATGGTACGACGCGCTCCTGGTGATCTCCCTCATCACGCTGGTCATGATTCCGCTCGCGTTCACCCTGCGGGGCACGAGCAAGGCGGTCGGCGAGCCGGACTCGGGCCAGACGCTCGGGGAAGCGCTCGGCGAGGCGATGAGCCATCGCGGCTACGTGCTCCTCACGGTCGGGTTCTTCGTGTGCGGGTTCCACGTCGCGTTCATGGTCGTGCACTTCCCCGCCTACGTCACCGATCTCGGCCTCTCGCCGCACGTGGGCGCCTATGCGATCTCGATCGTCGGGCTGCTCAACATCTTCGGCGCGTTCGCCTCGGGCGCCATCGGCCAGCGGTTCAGCAAGAAGATGAGTCTTTCCGTTATCTACCTGCTCCGGGCGCTGGTCATCCTCGCGCTCCTGATGGCTCCGGTGAGGGACCTGACGATCTACCTCTTCGCCGCATCGATGGGGATGCTGTGGCTCTCGACGGTCCCGCTGACCACCGGCATCGTCGCGCAGCTCTTCGGGTTGAAATACATGGCGACCCTCTCCGGCATCGTGCTCCTGGGCCATCAGATCGGAAGCTTCGTCGGCGTATGGATGGGCGGGGTGATCCACGATCGCACCGGCTCGTACGACCTGATGTGGTGGGCCGCCGTGTGCTTGGCGGTGTTCGCGGCCGTCCTCCATCTGGCCATCGACGAGAAGCCGGTTCCCCGCCTCGCGCTGGACGAGGGCTGAACCCGGCCGAAAAAATCATTGCGATCCGAGTATTTACAACCACACCTTGGCGTTTACTTGAAAGCGGTGATCAGCACCCCTCCCGCCACGACCATCCCCGCCGCCAGGACGATGCGCGATGTAATGCGCTCGAGCCCGCCCAGGAACAGATAGGTCCACAGCACCACCCACAGGGGCACGAGCCTGCTCAGCGGCAGCACGGTCGAGACGGGCGCGATGCTCATCGCCGTCCAGAAAAAGATGGCCGCGATCGTCGTTGTGACGCCTGCGCCCAGAAACCAGCAGGCGGCTCTCCGGTCGACCACGAGCTTGCCGCCGTCGGGCAGCAGGGGGCGCGTCACCGCGAGGAGGAGGGTTCCGGCGGTGAAGGCGCAAGCGAAGCCCACGATGGGCGTTTTCTGGTAGGAGAAGGCGACGTTGGCCAGCACGGGCAGCAGTCCGTAGGAGAGCGCCGAGGTGAGCGGATAGACGAGCGCGCCCTGAAAGAAGCTCTTGAAACTCTGGCCGCTGCGCCGCTCGCCCAGCGAGAGCAGGCAGACGCCCGCCACGATGAGGAGCGTCCCCATAATGACGGCGACGCCGGGCCGCTCGCCCAGGAACATCATCGCAAAGGTGACCGAGAAGATGGGCGTCGAGGATTGAATCGGCACGGAGCGGCTCACGCCCATCCTCTCGATGCCGATGGCGTTCGTGAGCTGCCCGGCGCCCTGCCCCAGACACCCGCCCAGCATGAAGATCAATACGGGCGTGAGGGAGGATTCAAAGAGCGTGCCGCGGGCGGCCGCGATGACGAGCCCCAGCACCGAGACGGTCGAGCTTAAAATAAGGACGCCCGCAATCGGCGTAGCACTCCTCACTCCCTGCCGGATGGCGATGAGCGACGTCGAATAACAAAGAGACGCGCCTACCGCGAACAACTCTCCCCAGCCTGCCTGTGCGAAAAGACCCGACATTTTGATACTTATCGCTCCCTGGCGATGCGCCTCACTATGGGGTTGTTGAAAAAGCCGGCCCCGCTTAGTCGGAACCGACCACCGTCGTCATTCCGGCGAAAGCCGGAATCCATTTTCATCCGCCGATGAAATCGACCACGCACCGTCATTCCCTCCACGCAGATACCGCATTTAGGCGTTGCGCAGCAACGAAGTTGTGGCCACTCCGCCCGATGAAAAGTCAAAATGGATTCCGGCTTTCGCCGGAATGACGGTAATTTTCCTGCGCCGAGGGACTTTTTCAAAGCCCCCATTATGGGGCGGCTAGCGGAACAGGGTGATCATCACACCGCCGGCCACGACGAGGCACGCTGCGGCCACCGTTTTAAGCACAACGCGTTCTATTTTCCCCAGAAACAGAAAACTGAACAAAATGACCCACAGGGGCGTCATCCGGCTCAGCGGCAATACGCTCGAAACCATGCCCGCCACGAACGCCGTCCACATCAAAAACGCGGCGACAATGTTGAACGGAAGCCCGACGAGGAGGGCCTTTATGGTCTGCGCGTTGCCCCGGATCACCCCGCCGCCGGGCATCATGCGCCTCGCAGCCAGCATGAGCAAAAGCCCTGCGCCGAACGCCACGCCGAATCCCAGATAGGGCGCCTCGTGCTCCGCCAGCCCCAGCTTGGCGAACACGGGCACCGTCGCATAGCACACCGATGAGGATAGCGGCAGGAGGTAGTCCCTGCGGCTGTAGTTTTGAGATCCGCCGCCCGCGCGCTTTTTCTCCGGCCAGGAGAGCAGGAATACGCCCCCGACGATCCCGAGCGTCCCCAGGAGCACATGGATTCCCGGCGCCTCGCCCAGAATGATGACCGCGAAGACCACGCCCCAGAGAGGGGACGAGGCATGGACGGCCGTGGCCCGGCTCACGCCCAGGCGCTCGATGGCCGAGAAGAAAATAAGGCTCCCGGTGCCGTGGCCGGCCATGCCCGTGAGCGCGAACCAGCCGAGCGCCCGCGCGTTGGTGGTCGCCAGGGTGCCCAGCATCGCCGCGGTCGCAAGCCCCGCGATGCTCACCAGCGAATTCAGGACGATGATGCTCATCAGGGGGCTGCCCGTCGTCATCGCACGCCGCACCGTTATGAGCGTGATGGAATAGCTGAACGAGGTCGCCACGGCGAGAAACTCGGGGCTTCCCCATGATGATATCCACTCGACCATGGGCCGGAATATACACCCCGAACCCCCGTGAGGCGAGGAGGCGGGGCGTCATCTGGCCACGAGTCGGCTCAGGGGATAGAATGCGCCGCTATGGACACCATGAAATTTTCATTCCATGAACCCGGAGGCGGAAAATGGCGGACGAAAGAGTATTCCTGATCGCGTGGCTCAAGCCCAAGCCCGGACGAGAAGACGAGATGGCCGAACTCCTGGGCGGCATGTGCGCGCCCTCGCGCGCCGAGGAGGGGTGTATCTTCTACAACCTGTACCGGTCGACGGACGAGGCGGGCGCGTTTCACTTCATCGAGTGCTGGAAATCGCAGGCCGCCCTCGACGCGCACCGTGAAGAGCCGCACTACAAGAATTTCCGCGAGAAGCTGCCCGACCTGCTCGCGGAACCCGTGGGCGTGAAATTCCTCGAAGCCGTCGATTCGACGATGGGGTGATGTTTATATGTCGTGATTCTCTGTAGGGACAGGTCGCGACCTGTCCGCCTACACCTTCATTACGTTGTAGGGTTCCGTAGGGACAGGCCTCCGTGCCTGTCCTGATGGAGGCCTTCGCCCCGGTAAAGGCGCAGGACAACCACGGAGGGCAGGACAGGCACGGAGGCCTGTCCCTACAAAACCA
>JAPPHK010000287.1 GCA_028820795.1 Nitrospinota bacterium
TCGTCTATCTCATACTGATATTCCGCGGCGAGTGTCCTGACTATCGCGACACCGATGCGGCGCAACCGATCGTAGCGTTCTACTGGTGTCTGTTCGGCAGGCGGGAGGATATACCGTTCTAACCTCGTGAGGGCAGCATCGATAGAGTCCCACATGTCGCGCGGATAGTGATATTTGATGCCGACGGGCACCGCGTAGAGCGATTTGCTGACTTGCGCTTTTTCCATATCGTCCAAGGCCCAAAAGCACATCTGGACAATGCCTCTCTCAAAACGCATGACGGTATCATTTTGGCGCGAAATTTCCCCTTCGCCGAAGATGACAATCGGCCAGTCGCCTTTAAACAAAAGCGCCCGCGTCATGCGAAAGGCATCTCTATCTACAGTGCCGCGCACCACCGAGTACACACCACACCGCTGCATCAGATAGCATCGGATAGCCCCAAATCTACCCCTGTCGAAGGCTTCCCGAGCTGCCATGTAGTAGAACGGTTGCGATAATTGCTTTGACAAGAGAAACATAACCATAGGATCTTCATGTGCCGGATGGTTAGGGGCTAAGACCGTAGAGTGCCCGCGTATGGCCTCCAACCGGGCAATAGACTCCGCATCAACATCCAGCGTTAGCCCTTTCAAATACAAGCGATTCACAAGCGGTATCAGGGCTTGTATAGTTTGAATCGTTGCCACGCTCGGTTTAGGTGGTTTGAAAGCTAACATCGCGTCCTATGTTTGGAAGGGCATGGACAATTCTGCGTGCAGGAGGGAAAGTAGTTAGCGCTCGTCGCCGACGTCAAGGTAATCGGCGAGGGCTGGGAGGTAGCCCGAGCCTTTATTGGACAACTGGCCCCTCGGCCTCGTCTAGGACACCACGCTGCTGCAACAAGCCGCATTTAGCTTTACCGTCACCTTTTTGCCCTATCTTGGGGCTTATCTGTGAACACATTATGGATACGATAGAGCAGCAAGTTCGCGCGGCCGTGCGTGGCGACCTAGAAGCCTACGGCCTGATTGTCCGCCGCTTCCAGGACATGGCGATTGGCTATGCCTTCTCGCTACTGGGCGATTTTCACCTCGCTGAGGATGCGGCGCAGGAAGCCTTTGTGCAAGCACATCGCGACCTGTCAAATCTTCGTGAGGCCGCGGCTTTCCCCGGTTGGTTTCGCCGAATCCTGTTCAAGCAAAGTGATCGCCTTCGGCGGAATCGGAGAGCACCGGTCTCTCTGGCAACGGAAAAGGAAGTCCAGTCGCAAGAACCTGATCCCGCTTCCACGCTCGAATTAAAAGAGCTGCAAGCTCGGATACACAGGGCTATTGCCAGCCTGCCAGCTTCCCAGCGCGAGGTCACAATGCTCTACTACATATCCGACTACCCGCAGCAGGAAATCGCCGACTTCCTCGGAATCTCGCTTGGCGCGGTAAAAAAACGCCTGCAGAGAGCGAGGGAAGGGCTGAGAGAAAGGATGTTGACAGACATGGCTGACAAAATTAGCAGCAAGCGATTGTCAAGAGACCGCCATTTTGTGGATGGAGTGCTCGAAGTCATCGCCCCTGACCGGCAGCGTCACACAGAGAAGATTCTCGCGCTGTTCGAGATGCGGGACAGCGACCCCGGGAAGACCCTCTGGCGCAAGGGGCGTATGGCCGAAAGCAAGTTGGACTGGCAGACGTCGAGAATCGCGTGTATCGACGATGTTGTGGTCGCCGTATGGGGGATATATGAGCTGACTATGCGAATCGGTGGTGCCCACGTGCGGGTTGCCGGTGCCAATCTGGATAAAGTCCATAGCGGAATGGATGACGATGAGGGAAAGGACCTGCTTGAGAAGACAGCGAGAGAGGCACTGCAGGCAGCCCGCGAGCAGGGATATGATATGAGCGTGACGTTTTTCGACGAGCGCTTCACCAGGCGCTTGGGGTTTACGCGAGCTTGGCGAGCGCTAGAGTGGTGGCTCAGTGTCGATGATCTTCCAAGCGACGAACCGGATTTCGAGCTTCATGAGTTTACACTGGAGTACACTGACGAGATGGCAGCCTTGTTCAACGCGGAAAATGAGCGGCTGACCGGCACGACCCTGCGACCAACCTATCTACGGGGAAAAGCACCCGAAACTAACCGGGGTTACTACTGGACCGATCCGAATGGACGAATCGCGGGCTTCGTAACCGATGTGAAGGCACAGAACGGGATCTACCGAATGGAACCCCAACATGCCGATACGCTCGACCGCTCACAGATCCCAGATGTGCTGCGTCAGCGCTTCGAGAAGGGTTGGGAACCGCACTACAAGAGACCGCTCAGCCCCAACGCTATGTGTCTCGTACTGGAGAGAGGCAAAACCTGGCTTCTCGTCGACGGGCCGGGCCAGTGGCAGTTGATCCACTCAGGCGAAACAATCGACGTTCACCGCAACCCCCCTGTGCAATTCGTGCATGTCGATGAGGCGGTAGGTGACCCAGACCAGATCCTCAAGGTTCTCGGCCATTTCGCGAGGCAATGCACGCCTCGCCCGGAGATTCATCTTGATCGTCTTCCACCGCGTAGCAGGCTGGGCCAGCGTCTTCTCGATCTCCCTTCATGTCGAGTTTCCTATAGCCGGCGACCGGAGAACGCGTACATGATCCAGATCTTGAATCTCCGCTCGCTTTTCGAGGCCCTAGCACCAGAACTCGCTACGCGATTGGCTGATTCTTCCATGGCGGGTTGGCGGGGTGACTTGGCCATCGCCTGCGAAGACGAGGAGATATCGCTACAGATTAGAGACGATCGCGTAGAGGTGTGTGAGGCCGTTGATACGGGCCATTCGATTCGAGGAGGGCAGGAAATTGCGCGATTGGTCGTGGGTGTAGATGTTCCATGTGAGGTTGTAAAGCATGGCAATATCAGCCTGAGCGGTGACGCCGTATTCCTCGTCGAGTCGCTTTTTCCCCGCCAGGATCCTCAGATGCGAAACCAGGCGTTATAGGCCTATCCTCCGCATGTGCCTTGCGAAGTACGGTGCGGCGTTGTAGGGGTATCCGATTCTTGCTTTCGAAAACACTGACAGTTAATGCCGGGGTTAGAGCTGCAACTCTCGTTGATGCTCGCGAATGTGGCTTCGTGGCGTCGGCAGAGAACCAATTGTCCCGTTGGGTTCGAAGCCCTTACGGGCATACAGGGCTATGGCTGGCTGGTTATGATCTCCGACATCCAATAACACCCGCCGAGCGCCACTGATCCGCGCCCACTCAACGACGGCATCAATGAGCGCTTCACCCACGCCTTGCCCTCTGACCTCTGGGGACGCCCACATCGAAATCAGCCAAGTGGCGTCAGGTTGTAAGTCATCGCGCGCGCCCCGCACTAGGCCCACGTCCTCTCCATCCACGACCGCTACGAAGGTGGCGATTTCTTGGAGTTGTGCCGTCCAACTGTCCAGCGGCTGGGCAGCGGCCTCGTCATAGGTAGTGCCAAAGGCGTCAGGCGCATCGGCCAGAGCCCGCAACCGGATCGTGCGTAGACGCGGCCCCTCGTCGGCCGCAAGGCGTTTAATGTCAATTGGGCTCTCGCGAGGTGGCATCCTCAAGCGCCTCTCCCTCACCGCGTTGCCGCTCTCATCGACAAGGGCACTATTCCCGGCTAGCGGCCTCTTCCAGAACGCGCTGGTCGTCTTGGGTCCACTGATGCCAGCGCGCTTCGTCGGGCTGCTGGAAACCGCTGTTGGCGCGGCTTTGCAAGTGCTCGTCCTGGCCCAACAGGCGCAGGGCCCGGTGGTCTTGCTGGCTCCGGGCCCAATTGATGAGTTGTTGGCAGTTGGGACCGGTGAACGTATCCGTGTGCTTGAGCCAAGAAATATTGTAGTACACGCTGAAGAAGTAGCGCTTGCGTCCCGAGGTATTGGGCGTACCCGAGTGCAGCAGGCCGTTGTGGGTCAAAACCACGTCGCCGGCTTTCATGTAGATCAACAGCTCGTCTTGGTGCGGCTTGCGGATCTCATCCTCGGCTAGGGCAATGGGCTCTACGTGAGAACCGGGCAGTACCCTGAGCGGCCCGTACTCGTCGTCCAGATCCTGCAGATAGCAGATGGCATTAAAGGCGAGAGGACGTTCGTACGCGCCGCTGGGCATGCGCCCCCAGCGGTCTCGGTGCCAAGCACTGGCCTTGCCGGCGGCTTCTTCCGGACTCATGGAGGGAAAGGCGGCCAAGGTGAGGTTGTCGAGCTGGACGAAAGGCCCCACCACCTGCTCGGCAAAGTCGAGAATGACCGGATGAGCTACTGCTGGCCACATCAGTTGCGGCGCTCGTTCGAGCATATTGCCGAACCAATGGGTCCGTTCTTGCACATGGGGCCCCTCCGTGGCGAGGGCTTGCAGCCGATCCTGCTCGCCGCGCCAGGCCTGCATGGTGGTTTCGTCGTACAGCCCCTCGAATACGGTATAACCCTGAGCGCGGTATTCTTCCATTCTGCGGTCCATAAAGACACCTATTCTCTGCGCGAAAGCCGCCAGGCATCCGGCTCCATATTATTCCCCGCCACCATCCACAGCGACCCGTTGTACACGAACACGCTCCCGGCATGGCGGGGTGCCCAAGGGGTATCGGGCAATTCGGTCCAGTTTACGCCATCGGGTGAATACCACACATCGCGACGATTACCGCTCTCTGCCGCGTAGCCTTCTAACACCCACAGATGGTCATCGAACGCGGCCACCTCGTGGTATTGCCTGGGCGTCCACGGAGCATGCGATATGTGCTGTTTCCAATTTATCCCATCGTCCGAACTCCACACGTCGTTGTAGAAATTGCGCATGGGAGTTGCAGGCGTATCGTATGTGCCTCCACCGAGAATCCACATCCTGTTGTCGTGCACAGCGGCTCCGCCGATCATCCCTCTGGGCACCCATGGAGCATTCTCGGTAACTTGGGTCCAGTTTACTCCATCGTCCGAACTCCACACATCGTTGTGGAAGACCTCATCGGCGTCGGCAAAGTTAGGAATGGTTTGCCCGCCCATTACCCAGATCCTGCCGTCGAAGGCTAGGGTATAATGGAGCACCCGGGGAGCCCACGGCACGTGATCATTTGCCAACTCCCAATGAATACCGTCCGCACTGCTCCAGACATCGTTCTGATAATGGCCTTGGTTGCAATCGCCGCCCACGATCCACATCCGGCCGTTGTGCACCACATATCCGGCCGTATGCCTTCCTTCCCAGGGCGCTTGGGGATTCTCAAGCGTCCAGGCGATCCCATCGGCCGACGACCAGACCTCGCTGTTGCAGATCAGCGGGAAGTGGACTTTATCGCCGGGATTCCAGCCGCCCAGCAGCCACATTTTATCTTGGAACACCAATGCGCCAGCGCCATCGCGAGCCGCAAAAGCAGCGTTCTCTGTGACGCAGTTCCATTCGTATTTTGCGCTCATTGCCGTCCATTTCCGCGTGGTCGCCGTGGGAAGGGGCTTTAGCCGAAGACTGCTTGCTCCCTAGCAAGGTCGAACACCGTATCAGCCATCCAGTACTTGAAGCCTGGGTTGTCCATGTACTACTTGAACAGCTCGGTGTCGTCCTTTATAACGGAAGTCATTACCCGCAGCAGCGCCTTGTCGTACTTGATGCGGGCGTTCTCGAAATTGGAGTTCTGCTGCGCACTACGGAAGGCGGTGTCCTCCGTCACCCGAGAAGGAATTGGTCTCGATGATGAACTGCCACCTCCGGTCGGCGTCTTTCCAGTCAATGTCGCCGAAGAGGTCGTTGAACGCCTTGAGGATGTTCAACAGCCGGTCCAGTTCCGGCTCGCTGCGGCGACCACCTCTAAAACTCGGTATATGTCTCTCAAGTTATAGTGTTACCGTTTCGTAGTGTAATCTCTCTCCGCGATACTCACGCCTTCTCTCTAAGAGAAACTGACCAGCGTGTTCAGACAGATCAGACGCTTCCCTCTCGGACAGCACTCTAATGACCGAATCCTGCGATAAACCAACTGAGTTCCACGAGGTACCAAGGCTAACCCCACTTTGCTCATTCAAAATGCTTCGGTCATGAATAGGCGATTTCTCTGATCCCTCCAATCCGATGACAACAATTTCTGCTTTCGGTGGATTCTGATCAGAGATATTCTGCCAGCCCGTTCTGTAGGCTTCATACAGGGATTGTATCTGGCGCTGCCGCTGACAATGTCGACTGGTGAGGACTGTTATTTCTATATCTGGAACCACTGATTGAATTAACATCAGAAGATCAAGCTCCGTCGGGCTGAAGTACGGATCACAGATATAGAGGTGTCCCAACGCCGTTTGCTGCAACCACCGCCTCAAGAATTCCACTGCGCGATCTTTTTCACCGACCTTTACCACCATGTTTTCTTCGCTCGGTGGAGTACTTTCCGCTAAGCTTCCGCGCCGGACTGTGACCGAAGCACTTGCCCCCGCTATTTCCACCAACTCTGTTGCACGCATCGCCCCCTCGAAGATTACACGAATCGTTGATCGTGACTGAGGAGTTCCAGAAAATCGGCGTACCGCGTTCTCGATAGCCCAGGCCAGGATGGGAAATCCATCGTGAAGCGAAAACTGTCCGGCAGCGCGAAGTGCCGACCTGAGCTGATCCATCGATGCCGTATGCACCCGTCCAGCGTTCAGTGATCCTAGGGCAAGCCAAGTGGAGCGAGGAAGATCTGAGTTTTCTGGTCCGAACTCGTTCCATGACTCCGGTCCGTCGATTATAGCTTTTTTTCGCGTAGCATTTCCAGTCGATGTTTCATCTCGTGTCGGGCCATCGCCCGAGCAGGGTCGTCATCCGCAAGAGAAACAAGTGAGGCAGCGAAGTCTGCGTCAATTTTGAAGGCAGTGTCAATCACATCTCTAAACACACGGACATTTGGGCCATCTTCAGCATGCTGAAATCCCCCTACGGCCTCAGACAGGCATTTCCGTGCCAGATTGGGGCATTTCCGTGCCATCATTCGGGCCAGATCGTTTAGCCGCATAAGTCGATCATAGGTGCAAGGGATGGTTTCCGTGACACGTATAGCTTCTTCGAATACGCCCTCCCGACGGTTCCCCTCCCGAGCCGGTAAGACTTGGCCGATAATGGCCAACACAAAAGCTCGATCGGACATATTCGGGATTGACTCCGCGCGTTTTATCACGTTAAGCCAGGATTGGCGTGTACGTCGCTCGATCCGCAATAGCTGCGCTTCGCTTGCGATTGCGTACCCGTCATGTCGAATGTTGTCTTGATCGGGGAACTTGCCAGCGACGAGGTTCTCAATACGTCGAACAAGCTCCGCTTTTTGTTGCGTAGAAAACTTACTGGAAAACCGAGGTGATGAGAGAGTATCGGCGAGCGCTACGATCAGTACATATACCATATTGTCCTGACTAAGTTCGTTCGCCAGTTCAACTATATCGACGGCGGCTTGGTATATGATATCGTACCCGTTTTCGTGTGCCTCGTATGGATCCGAGGGAATATGTTGTTCCAGTATAAACTTAGCACAGGTCATGAGTGCTTTATCCCGCTGACTGCCTTCTATGGTATCGAAGAGCCGAAGGGCGGTAGTCTTGTGATTTTGGTATAACGCGGGTGAAATGCTTATGATAGTACTTGCTTTCACCAGCCCCTTAGGCATGGAATCTATCAGCGGAACGACACGCTCGATTACCACACGGTTGCCGTCATCGGAATGCTGTTGCAGAAAGAGATGCATAGCAAGTTCACCCCATAGCTTCGCTCGCAGAGACGAGCTTGGGAGCCGGTCTATTAACCGTCCTAATTCCGACATATCGTCCTCGGGGTCATATCCATGACCGAGCTGACCTGCGAACGCGCGGATTGATAACCGCAAACATGCTTGATAAGTCCACTCAGAAGAGAATGTGGAAAGCGCAGTCCTTTTGCGCTCAACTTCGGCGTTACCGAGATACCTCTTCGCCTGTGTCGGATGCTGGTTAGCAAAGGAACGAGCGACTCGAAATCCTACGTCAATTCGGCCCCACCCTGCCTCAATCTCCTCAATAGCCTCCTCAATCCCTTTTGACAGGTCGGGAAGCATGGCCTCTGATGTAGTGTATAGCCCCTTCTCTCCCAAGTCATAGAGCAGGCATAGCACCCGACATCGCTCCATCGGATCGGAAACGGAGAAGAAAAGATCCTGGAAGAGCTGGAATCCAGACTCTACGATTGCTTCTTGGTCAATTGAGCCCCGCTGCGCCAGGTACTCTGCTACTGCTGTTGCAACATGATCTAGAGACTCGCGCTTTCGAAGATTTTTGCATGCTTCCCGAAGACGCTCTAGGTCGATGTGGTCCGAGTCACTCTCTAGGATGGCGTCTATGGCCAGCAGTAGAGCTTTCTCCCGACTAGCTGCTGTATTCAGGTTCTCTGCGAGGGCAATACTGCGACCGATGTCCAAGGACGCTAGCGCGTCGATGATCCTATAGGTGACGTCGGCCTGTTGGGCCGTGTGGGCCAACAGATCGGAGATTGCTTTGTCCAGTTCTTCGGTGGAGAGGGAAGTTAGGTGCTCCCTATCCTCGATTCGCCCAGACGAGTCAATAATTCGTAGCGCAGATAATAGTCTTGCGAGACAGCTTGACTTGGTCGAAAGATCTGCCAACTCGTCCACGCTCAGAAAGACTTCCACCAGCCGGTTCGCACAGGCTTCTTCATCAAAAAGAGATTCCGCAACCGCGAGGTTCAACTGGAGCCTGACTACTTCTTCCGTTGGTCCTTGGTCCTCAACGGTCGTGCGCTGTCCGTCGAAGGTCCTCACCAATGACTGTGTCCTAGCGGGCTCCTTGGCATGGAGCAAAGGGGTTGAGAGTTCTCGAAGAACCCGCACGTTAGGAGCATATCCCGTAGCCTCCACAACTGTCCTAAGGCCGTACTCCGCCACATCTAGCGCATCTTCTCTGGCCGAATGTTCTATAGTCCACGTCCTCAGGATGTACAACTTATCAGAAGCTGTCCCAAGCTTCTCTGCCTCCGTGATCACTTCGGCCGCCGATTGGACCCTCCCGGACAGAGTAGAGGTAAAACCGCGTAACCTAGGATTTCTTATCCGTTCCCGGATCGTTTCAAGGTCATCCTGATTACTTCTCGGTGCCGTCCCGCGCACAGCCGTTGCTATGGAAAGACGAACGTACGCAATGTCCAATTCGTTTTCGTCGCCATCCGCCCATGAACTTTGCTCAATCAAGCTAACCGCTAGGTCTGGGAAGCACGGAAAGAGATCAGCTGCAATGTCTATGGCTTTATCGCCAAGAGACTTTGTATCAATCTGATCGTGGAGCTGTCGGATCTGATCGAGAATTTCCTCGCCAAGGGGCCTACCTCGTTCTTTCTCGCACCGAGCGATCACCCCTAGCAAATGGAATCGGTCCTCTCGTAGTGGGCAGTTGGTAGCGAAGGAGAGGGCCTCTGACACCTGATCAGTCGTTACCAACGCTTCGATCTCAGAACGAGAAACCTGTGCAGTTTCAATCTCCCTGATCGCGCTACTCTCTAATCCGAAACGCACGAGCTCACCATCCTGACGAAGTTGTGCTGCGACATCGATGCCAATCTGGAGTTGCCTGCGAAGCGGAGTAAACGATTCGCTTCTTTCTAGCACACTGGAGAAGTAATCCGGTGAGAGAAAGGAGATTACCTCATCCAGCCGTCCTGACTCCTGAAGGTAACCGGGAAGGCTGTCAACAGCCTCGGGACCCTCATCCGTGCCCTTTTCCAAGAGGTGCTTAACAAGCACGTCGATAACGGTGGCCTTAGTCTCCGATAGCTTTTCGGATGCGAAATCCGCGAACGCTCGGGAGATAAACGACACATAGGAGGCGTCAGGATCAAGTTGAAGGAACGGGATCCGGCCTATTCGCGTGGAGACAACTTCATCTCCGACTCCAAGTACCTCAGAGAGGGAATGCACGGCCAATCGGTGACGCGAGTGCGCTACGATTGCGACGATCCTCTCAGCGAGTTCATCGTTTACAGCGTGCCGCCACTCCTGTTCAAAGAGATCTATAATGCCTCGTCCTCTTAGGCGATCGAAGTCCACGCCAGCAATCAGGCTACGCCGGATGCTTGCGAGGTTGGCCGGTACTCCCCTTCCGCATTCTTGGTAGATTTGCCTGATATTGGTGTCACTTAGCCCGAGGTCAGCAAAGTACTGTTGGATTCCTGCCAAAGAGAAGTTGACGGCCAGCGTCGTCTTTGTCCGTGGACTATCCCTGAGCTCGGGTGGGAGTAGGCTCGCTTCACCGGAGACGATTACTGGGAAACCATAACCAACCGGCAGGAGGTTGACGACCTCTCTTCTCATGATCGGGTCGGCGATGTCTGTTAGTCCATCTAGTAGGAAGTAATAGGTATCCTTTCCATGCCGCCGTTTGAGCTTTTGAATGAGACTCTGTAATACGCCGTCGCTCCCGTCTTCAGGTGAGAACGATCTCCGGGGATTCACGATGGACAGGATCTGTGCTGAGTAGTCTTGCCGAAGTGCCTTAGTGTCGTAGCCGTAGTGCCGCATGGGTGTGACAAATGAGGAGATCGTTCGATTTGGGTAGCGCTTCGCGAACTGCGATAAGAGTGTTGTCTTACCGATACCTTCGTCTCCTTCAAGTACGAGCAGATCAACAGGACCAGCGAGCACACGTTCAAATGTCTCTAGGTGATGGTCGCGGTGGATCTCGTGGTCAGGCTGCGGTGGAAACGTCGTGCATAGGTCATAGAGCAACCGCTGCTGAGTCCATGCCTTCGCGTGCATTTTTTCAGACAAAGGGAACCCTCCGATGGAATATTGTTGAAGTGATTTCGCGGGTAGTTGAAAGGTAATTCAAAAATGGGTTGGTTTAATTATTGGCAGCTGCAATCGAGCAGTATAAGGTGTATTCGCTTTGTTGTCCACTCCCTCTGCTGATTCCCACATCCAATAGTGTTGCATCTTTCAACGGCCTGTTAGGCCAGCCGCATGTACAACTTCGAGACTTACGTTACATCTGTCTGCTCGTAGGCGACCCGAACACCGTATCCGCCACCCAGTGCTTGAAGCCCGGGTTGTCCATGTACTGCTTGAACAGTTCGGTGTTGTCCTTCATCACTAAGGTCATTCCCCGCAGCAGCGCCTTGTCGTGCTTGATGTGGGCATTCTCGTGATCGGAGTTCTGCGGAAGGCGATGTCCGCGGCCACTCGGCAGGGAGTGGAAATTGGGTTCTCACTCAAGGCACTGAGGTGCGCGGTCAGCAGCTAATCGGCGTTTAGCGTCAGTTGCAGTCCCCAACGGCCGAGAGCGGCTAATGGCTGCAAGTAGCCCCGGGCGAAGCCTTTGCCGATCGTCGTGCCGATGGTCCAGCCCATCAGGCCGCCGGCGACCACGTCGGAAAGCCAATGCACGCCGCCTTGGGCACCGAAGGTCGCCGCCGCCATGACATAGGCGGCCCAGCCATAGGCGTAATACTTGACCCGCTTGGAATCGTTGAAATAGCTGCTCAACGACGCGGCCAGGGCCATGTTGGTCATCGTGTGCCCGGAAGGCCAGCCGTGGATGATGCCGCCGCGCAGAAAACCGTAGCGGAAGTGCCGGCTGCGCTTATCGATGTCGCGCGGCGTCTCGGCGTCGGGTGCGGAGCGTCCGGTCAGGGCCTTGAGCAGAGTCGTGACGGTGAAACCGACGAAAACCGCCTGTTGCGCGGCCATCCCGCCGTTGCGGATGCGGATAGCGTCGGAGCGCATCATATAGAGCGGCACGGCGACAGGGACGAAGAAGCCGCCGATGAGCGCGGGGACGCTAGTGGCGATGGACAAGGTCTCGTTGCGCCGCGCCGACCAAGCCTGGACGTCGGCATCGACACCGGATTCGCTCAACACCCAAGTGGCCCCGACTGCGCCGATATGGGCGAGGCTGTTCCAGCCACTATAGCTTTCTCTCACATGTTCGGCTAGATGCCAAGTTAGTGTCAGTTGGGACTTGGTAGGTACGCGGTCGATGGGGGATGCGGCCGAAGCGGTCGCCGTAGGTTGGCTATAAGCGGCGGAAGTTACAACGCTTACGAGTATGATTGATATCCTTTGCAATATGGGCCGCCCTAGCACTTTCAAGCTGTGCATATCTACAGATCGAACATGGAGGGCGGATCTCCTTGGGGATAATTGTCGAGATAGCTCTGGATGTACTGCCGCGTAATGGGGGGCATCTGCTCCAGATGCCCCTGCTGGGTCAGCGACTCACGCTGTCCGTACTCGTGAGTCATCACCGTCGCCCCAGCGTTCCAGAAGGCGCAGTGCATGGTCCAGCGCTTGCGTCCCTCCGGGTTCCAGCCCCGATGCCAGAGGTTGGCGTTGTAGTAAGCGATGTCTCCCGGTTCCAACTCGACGACGAGGGCGTTCGGCATCTCTCCCGATTCGCTGCGGGACGCTTCGATCTCCGCTGCCGTCGATGCCCGCAGGTGACTCTCGGGGACGATGTTGAGGAAGCGGTCTCCGGCAACGAGCGGGGCGTTGAACTGTACGAAGGTGCCCTCGTGCCGGCGCAAGTACGCGGTTTCCTCCGCGTCGCCCGGTTTGCAGAGGTCGCGGTGCCAATTCTGGGTGTAGGGCTTCTCGCCGCCGCTGGCGAGCATGCCGAACAGGCTGTGACGCACTCCCGGGCTGGAGACGAGGGCCTCGAGATGGGGTGCGAGGTCCGCGTCGATCCAGTCGGCGAAGGCAGGGTGGTACTTGTCGGGGTTGAGCAGGTGGCCAGTGCGGGACGGCAGACGGCGCTCGCGGTCGATCCAGCCTAGCTCGCACGCTCCCGCAAGCCCCTTGTCGATCAGGCGTTCGATCCCTTCGAGCAGTGTCTCGATGCGAGTTTGAGTAAAGGCTTGACGCAGAATGAGAAATCCCTGCTTGGCGTACGTCTCTTTGTCTTTTTCCGAGATCATCATTACCGGCGGATCGACCTCCGTAGAAGGTTGGTTTTGCGCTGCGTTCGATGCACCCGTGAAGTCTTGCCGTAAGGTAACGCCCCCCGAACACTCGTCAACAGGAACCAGCCAAACATTGACAACAAGGCACGAAGGGTGTTAGGCTACGCCAAGCGGAAACCACAAATCTTACTTCGAGGTGAGAAAATGAAGATCAAGCGCATTACAGGAACCAATGTCGCAATCCCATACGCTTCGCCTGTTGGCCCTTACGTCGGGCGTGGTGGCGGTAGTGGCACTTTGGGCGGAGCGGGACTTATTGTGAAGATTGAAACAGACGCGGATGTGGTGGGGTGGGGCGAAGGAACGGGCAGGTTTGAAACGGACCCAAACGCAATCCTGTCCGGCAAAGATGTGGCCAACATCGAGGGGGCCATTGCCGCGCTGGAAGCAGGAGGCATTGGCAAAGGTCCGATGTCTGGCATTGAGATGGCACTGTGGGACGCCGTGGGCAAGGGAGCGGATTTGCCGGTCTGTAAACTGCTCGGCGGCGTGGTGCGGGAGGAAGTGGATTTCTGTGCCTGCATGGGACTCAAGGCACCATCGGAGTCCGCGGCAACTGCCCGCGAGTACATGGAGCGGTGGGGATTTCGCTTCTTAAAAACAAAAGCGGGTGACGACTCACAACAGGATCTGCAGATTGCCGAGGCGGTACAAGCCGTTGTGGGCGACGAAGCCATACTCCGTCCAGATGCAAATAGCGGGTATTCGCCCGAAGAGGCAGAAGTTATAATGCGAAAAATGAAAGATATGGGAATTCGCTATTTTGAAGATCCGTGCTCGCCCGAGTACTCCGATGCGCTGATCCGGTGCCGGACGGAAATCGGCATGGGTATCTTGGTGAACATGGGCGTTAGCACTGCGGACGCCGTTGTGAACCTGCTCGCCAACGAGGTCGCTGATATGCTGATGCCAGATACCCCAGCGGCGGGCGGAGTGCTACCTGTCAAGAAAGTCGCTATCGTTGCCGAAGCGTATGACGTGCCGTGCCTGATGCACTGTTCGCATGACCTCGGCCTCAAGACTGCGGCCATTACGCATATCGCGGCATCAACCCCCAATTTTTCCGGGCCGAATGACACCTGCTACCACGGCCTGACGGATGACGTGCTGACTGAACCATTGCAGTTTGAAAATGGACGCATCCGCGTGCCGTTGGGGCCGGGACTGGGTGTTGAAGTGGACGAAGCAAAGATTGAACAATACAGTTCGTAGGTACTAGGCCTCGTCCAAACCCAAGCCCGTCAAATCTGCAATCTGCCCTGCTTGCTCGGCCTCGTATAACCGCCAGATCACGCGCAGGCCCTGCAAGCTGCTTTTGCCATCGGTCAGTGGCGTTTGCCCGGTTTCAATGCAATCGAGGAAATGGGCCATCTCGTTTTCCGTGTGTTTGCCCGGCTCTGCTTCGAACAAAACTTCCTCTTGGCCGCGCAGGATGTGCACGAGTTTGCCGCCTGAGACGTCGGCGTCGAGCATCCCTTCTGTGCAATGTGCGTGGATTGAGTAGCGCAACCGGGTGCCCCGCGCGCCCCAGGTGCCGAAGTGATATCCCAAGCGGCCTTCGGCAAATTCCATCGTCACATTGCTCGTGCCTTCGCGCTCCATCCACGGCGTGCCAAAATTGGTGCCCATGTGCATGCCCCGCACAGGTCGGCCCAAAAACCAGAGCAGCAAATCGATGTAATGGCAGCCGTGACTAAACAACTGCCCACCGCCCAAGCGCTCTTGGCTCGAAGCCCAGTGATCGGGGGGATAGCGAGTGAGTTGCTCGGTCCAGATCGACACTTGAAATACATCGCCGTACGCGCCTTCATCTAACAATGCTTGCAAACGCTGGACAATGGGATGAAAGCGCATGCAATACGCGATCATCAGCACTTTGTCCGAGGTTGCCGATGCCTCCATCAGTTCTTTGCAGGCGTCTTCGCTATTGGCCATGGGTTTTTCGAGCAAGACGTGGACACCCGCATTGAGACACGCCTGTCCGACGGAAGCATGCAAATGGTGGGGGAGTGCGAGCAATACGGCATCTACCGAGTCTAGAATCTCGCGATAATCCGTCGCCACACGGGCTCCCGGAAATTGTTGCGCGACGGCTTCTGCGCGTTCGGGAACCACATCGACCGCCGCGGTCAATGCAACCCGATCGCGCAGGGTGTGAAACCGCCGCATGTGAGCACCTCCCATGCCGCCACAGCCGATCATACCCAGTTTAATCATGTTGCCTGTCTCCCTTGTGTATGGGGATTATAAAGGGCCTTTAGGAGGTCCGGTCAAGCTGTGTAGGTATCTTTGGGGCCTCCTCGCTTGCGTTGCGGCGTCAGGATAACCATACCGTTGGACACATATCGAGAGGCCTTTTATAATCCCTATGCAACTACATCTATATCTTAACAGTCCACATGACAACCAGAAGATCGACTAAGACGAGGATAGGCATGCAGATCACTGCGAAGGTAAATTTTGGGGAAGATCTCGGACAGAATCTAGGGACCGTGTTTGAAGCCCGAGACAGCGATGGTCGGGTGCTGTTTGGCGCGGGGTTTATGGGGCTTTTCAATACGCACTTTCGCATGGACCGTTGGACGCTGCAGTTCTTCGTTCGTCACGACGGTGGAGAGGTGACGTACGAGAAGCTGCCGTTTCCATCCGACGACGGCGGCAACTATCTGTTCGACCTTGACGGCAAGGTTTACCAGTTCAGCGGTCAGCTCGATCGCACTGCGCGATGGTACGATGACGAATCCAAGGCTTGGGTTGTCGATGAAAGGTTTGGCGTCAAGGAGACGGCAAGCGGCGAGGGGATGATGCGCGTCGCCGGAAAACTGCTCCAGTTCAAGGGCGGCGAGGCATGGTACGACGGCGCGAAGATCCTGATGCAGCCCGACGAGGGCCATTACCACCATTTCTATTACTCCCACGGCCACCTCGTCTTCTATCAGAACAACGACCCCGCATGGAGCAAGCTGCATGCGGTTCCGTGGCGGCCGGGCGACGGTCCGCTCGATCTGGACAGGGCGATCACACTGGATCTGCGCTATGCGGGTGAGACCTCTTTCGCCGCCGGGCAGTTGGGCGACGAGATCATTCAGTCCTCGAATGTTGGAGGGGTCTATGCCTTCGACGGCTCGGCGTGGAGGATCATTCGTCAGTCTCAGACGGGCATCAGCCACCAGCTCTATTCGATGCTGAACTGGTACGATCGGATGCTGATCGGCCACTATCCGACTGGGAACCTGCTGGAATACGTGAAGAAAGGAACGGCGCTGCGTCACTTGGAGGATTGGCCGCCGGTGATGCCCGGTGTTTCGACTGCCGTACGCGAGGCGCAGACGAGCTGCCTGTTTGGAGGAGATGTGTACGTAGGGGTCTGGCCATGGGCTGAGTTATGGCGCTACGACCACCCCGGCGACGAATGGCACTTTGTTCGCAGGATGTTCGAGCATCCCGCAGTCACGGACGAGATGAACCACCCTTGGGAAGATCGGGTCACTGGCTACAACGAGATGCACGGCGCAGAGCTCGTCTGGAACGGCTGGGGCAATCGAACCACGGGCCTAGCCCCGATGGGCGATTCGCTCTTCATCTCGACAAGCGCGAAGGGTTGTCCAGAACGGGACATGAGAATGGAGTTTTTGCACGACGACGAGGTCTGGAACGAGTATCGGACGGTGCACCGGATGCGCAAGCTGGGATGCGCCGCGGGTCCAGTGGCTTGGCGAGCAGGGGAAACCACACTGGAATTCATTGCTGATGGCGACCGGATTGCGATCGCCCAAGATGGTGCAGAGATCGCATCAACGCCGGCCGACCCCAAAGTCGTCGCAAATGTGGAAACGGCTCGGATCGAATGGGAGAAGGGCATGTACGGACCCTTTGCCGGAGACGTGACGCCGCAGTGATTCTCCTGTGGCCTTAGGTATTCAATTCAAGGCAGAAGTAGGAGGACAGAGTTTGAGATCGCATCAGGAACCGGCCCAGGATGTTCCCATCGTTGAGGAAACAGACGTGGTCGTCTGTGGTGGGGGACCTGCGGGTGTGGCCGCGGCGATTGCCGCTGCCCGCCAAGGGGTAAAGACGCGGCTGATCGAGTTGCACGGCTGCTTGGGCGGTGTTTGGACCACGGGAGCGCTTAGCTGGATTATCGACTCGGCGAACAAGCCGGGGATCATGGCCGAGATCACGGCGCGGCTGGATCAGCGCGATGCCAGGCGGCTGCGGCACGACGGCGGCAAGAACTACGCCTATGATGTGGAGGAGATGAAGCGGCTGCTCGACGATATGTGTCTGGAGGCCAGCGTCGATGTGCGGCTGCTGACGCGGATTGTGGCAGCGGGACGCGATTCGGATAATCGGCTTTCCGTTGTCATCACGGAGTCGAAGGCGGGGCGCGAAGCTTGGCACGCCAGGGCCTTTATCGACGCGACCGGCGACGGCGATCTGGGTGCGCAAGCCGGCTGTGGGTTCGACATGGGCCATCCAGAAACAGGTGCAGTTCAACCCATGAGTCTGATGGCCCTGATCGGGGGCATTCAGTTCGACGCGGTGGAGCCCTATGTAGGCGGGTCCCTGCGTGAGCCCAAAGAGCGCTTGGGGGCGCTGATGAGCGAAATTGGCGTGGCGCCGTCGTACGGCCACCCGACGCTGTTCCGCATCCGCGACGACCTGTTCGCGTTGATGTCGAACCATCAATACGGTGTGACCTGCGACGATGCAGACCGGATTACGCAGGCGACCATCAGCGGCCGACGCGAGGTCCACCAGCAGGTGGCCGCACTGCGGCAGCTAGGCGGAGTCTGGTCTGGTATCCGCATTGTATCCACTGCGGCGCAGATCGGCGTGCGGGAAGGGCGTCGCATATATGGCCGGTATGAAGTGACGGGAAAGGATCTGCTTGAGGGGGCGCGTTTCGACGACGCTGTCTGTCGCGTGACCATGGGGATCGATGTGCATTCGACCGATCCGGCAAAGACCAAGGTGGTCGAGGCCAAGCCGCATCGGTCACAACCCTACGACATTCCCCTGCGTTCACTGATCGCCCGGGACGTGGACGGGCTCCTCATGGCTGGGCGCTGCATCAGCGGGGATTTCATCGCCCATTCGAGCTATCGGGTCACCGGCAACGCCGTGGCTATGGGCCAAGCGGCGGGCGTCTGTGCGGCCCGAGCAGCTCTGATCGGTGCGCTTCCTCATCAGATTGCGTGGAGCGATGTCAAGCAACCACTCGACGCGCTCAACCGGTACGTGCCCACCGAAGAATCGGTTCAGGTGCCGTGACTATTGGCTTGATCCCTACACCAGCATGCGCTGGTCGCTGAGATCCTTGCTGCCTATGGTTTTGCTGATGGTGCCGCCGCGGAATTCCTTGATTTCTAGGTTGTGGAACGCGTTGACGATCATGTACTGGGTCGGCATGTCCTCCCAGCGCGCCGGGTGAAACTCAACCGTCCCGTCACCTTGCCACAACCCGGTCAGGCGGCTGTTGCTGCCCTCCGCCGGGGTGAGACAGGCGTAGGCCGCGTCCGCTTCGCCCCAGTGGCCGGTGCGGGGGATGTACTTGTAATGGAGCAGCCCGGTCAGCACGCCGTCGGTGCGCGGCGCTGCCGGTGCCGGATAGTCGGCGGGCGCTACCTCGCGCATGTTGGTCAGCTTCATGTCCAGGAAGCGAAACCCCTGCCAGTGCGCTATGACGTGGGTCTCGCCTCGGCACACGGCCGGTTCCGGCAGCTCGCAGTAAATTTTTGAGAATCCGAGCTGTTCCCGGCCGGTGAGGATCGGCTCGGTCATGTTTTCCCACAGAACGGTCAGAAACGGTCCCTCTGCGCGGTCGCGCTTGCCGGTGTAGGTCGCCGGAA
>JAPPHK010000136.1 GCA_028820795.1 Nitrospinota bacterium
TGCTTGTCCGAACCGCAGACGCCCACGGCGGCCACCCGCATCAACAGGGCGTCGTTCTCAATTTCGGGCATGGGGTATTCGCGCAGGGCGATCTCGCCCGGCTGTAGAATCGTGGCGGCCTGAACGGTGGACATCGATTCCCTCTCCTCGAAATGATGGCTTCGCGCCCAGG
Source organism: Nitrospinota bacterium (assembly GCA_028820795.1). Lineage (GTDB taxonomy): Bacteria > UBA8248 > UBA8248 > UBA8248 > UBA8248 > Bin107. The sequence goes on from JAPPHK010000136.1 coordinate 173, forward strand.
AAAAATCGGCGCGAGCCTCTCTGGAAGTTGTGATGAGCGCTACTTTAGCGTATCTCTGATTCGCGCCACAATGAACGCAGTGGATGCGAACCCCGAATCTCTTGAGGAACGTCCATGCCGCTCGAAAAGACGCTCGCCATCTTCGGCTATCCCCTGGGGCATACGCTCTCGCCCGTCATGCACAACGCGGCGGCGCAGGCGCTGGGGCTGCCCTACCGCTTCACGGCGTATGAAGTGCATCCGGATCGCTACGAGGAGGCGGTGCGCGGCGCGGGCGCGATGGGTTTTGCGGGCTTTTGCGTCACCATCCCCCACAAGGTGGCCACCTTCCGTCTCATGGACGAGTTGAGCGAGGACGCGAAGCTCATGGGCGCGGTGAACATGGTGACCTTCGAGAACGAAGGCAAACTCAAGGGCCACAACACCGACGGCGCAGGCTGGCTCCGCTCCCTGCAAGAGGAAACGGGGGTTTCACCAAAAGGAAAAAGGTGCCTGCTGCTGGGCGCGGGCGGGGCCGCGCGGGCCATCGCCATCAAGCTCGCGCAAACAGGCGCCGCGCACGTCGAGATCAGAAACCGCACGGCGGAGAAGGCGGTATCGTTGGCGCAGGAAGTGAAATCCCACTTTCAGGATGTCGAAATCGGCGGAGGCGGCCTGGACGCGCTTGAATCCGCCGCGCAGGGGCGGGATATTATCGTCAACACGACGAGCCTGGGGATGAGCGGAGATGCGGCGCGGGAGGCGGCATGCCCCCTGCCCGAGGAATATATACCGCCGGACAGCATTTGCGCCGATGCGGTCTACAACCCGCTCGACACCCCGTTCCTGAATGCTGCCCGCCGGAGAGGCGCGCGCGCCGTCTCGGGGGTCGGCTGGCTTTTGCACCAGGGCGCCCTGGGCTGGGAGCTTTGGACCGGCACGCAGATGCCGGTCGAGCACGTGCGCGAGAAGATGCTCGAAACGCTTCGGAACCGATAGTATCCACTTGAGACAAGGAGCCAGAGAAATTCCATGAGTATGCCGCTTGAGGGGATTCGCGTCCTCGATCTTTCCAGAATTCTGGCGGGACCGTTCTGCACGATGATGCTCGGCGACATGGGGGCGGAGGTCATCAAGGTCGAAAACCCCGTCGGCGGAGACGACACGCGCGGCTGGCCGCCTTTTTACGAGGGAGGCGAGAGCAGCTACTTCCAGTCCGTGAACCGCAACAAGAAAAGCCTCACGCTCGACCTGAAGTCCGGGGAAGGCAAATCGATACTGACCGCACTCGTCGAGAAATCGGACGTCTTAATCCAGAACTTCCGGCCCGGCGCCATCGAGCGGCTCGGCTTCGACTGGGATACCTGCCACGCGCTCAACCCCCGGCTCATCTACGCCAGCGTCTCGGGCTACGGCCAGAGCGGCCCCTCCAGGGAGAGACCCGCCTACGACATCCTCTTACAGGGCGAAGGCGGACTCATGAGCATCACGGGCGCCGAGGGAGGCGGCGGCTTCAAGACGGGCATCGCCATCGCCGATCTCACCACCGCCATGTTCGCGACCCAGGGGATCCTGCTGGCCATCATCGCCCGCGAGAAGACGGGGGAGGGCCAGTACGTCGACACGGCCATCCAGGACGGACAGGCCGCGCTGATGAGCCACGCCGCGGGAAACTTCTTCGCCACAGGCGCCCCGCCCGGACGGCTGGGGAACCGCCACCCGAGCATCGCGCCCTACCGCGATTTTCCCTGCTCGGACGGGGAGCTCATCGTCGCGGCGGCGAACGACTCCCTGTGGCAGCGCTTCGCCCGCGCCATCGGCAGGACAGATCTGGCGGACGACCCCAAATGGACCACGAACGCGGCGCGCGTATCGGGGCGCGATGAACTCGAAGCCGAGATCGAGGAAACCATGCGGGTCAAGACCCGCGCGGAGTGGGCTCAAATCGTATCGGATGCAGGGGTTCCCTGCGGGCCGGTGCGGACGATTGAGGAGTTGTGCGCGGACCCGCAGATCCATCACCGCGAGATGGTCGTCGAGATGGAGCACGCGAGAACCGGCGTCCTGAAGGTGATGGGCAACCCCATGAAGCTCTCGGACACGCCCGGCGAACTCCGTCTGCCCCCTCCCCTGCTCGGCGAGCATACCGAGGAAATCCTCACAGGCCTCCTCGACAAGTCGGACGGGGAAATCGCCGCGCTCAAGGAAAAGGGCGTCGCGTAGCGTTCATGGGGAGCCAAGCCTTGTCAGAGGCGGCCCCCGCCGATAGGATGCGGGAGAAATCGCGGACTTGACTCGATAAAAACGGAGAAACGTCCTGAGAACGGTCACGTATTCATTCAACTTCACCTTGCCCATCACGAACTGGTGCGTGAACCACTGCGGCTATTGCAGCTTCCGCAGCAGCGTTCCCCTCCTGCTCTCCATGGAGGAGTGCGAGCGGCTCGCGAGGCAGGCCCATGCGCAGGGCGTGGTCGAGGCGCTCGTCATGACGGGCGAGGGAATCGACCGGCACAAGGGCCTTAAACATCAGTTGAAAGAATGGGGGTATGACTCCTACGCCGCCTATACGGCCGCGGTGTGCAGAATGTGCCTCGACGTCGGCCTGCTGCCCCACGCCAACATCGGCACGCTGGAGGAATGGGAATACGAGATTCTCAAGCCCTACAACGTCTCGATGGGCATGATGATGGAGACCGTCAGCGCAGAAGCCACGCGAATCGCCCACCGGACGGCGCCGACGAAAACGCCCGAGGTCAGGCTCGCCTCCCTGGAGGCAGCGGGCAAGCTCGGGGTCGCGTTCACGACGGGAATCCTAGTCGGCATCGGGGAATCGCCCGAAGAGCGCGTCAAGACGCTGGAAGCCATCGCCGAGGTTCACGGCCGTTACGGGCATATTCAGGAGATTATCTTACAACCCCTGAACCCCCAGCCCCTGACGCCCATGGCGAAGTGGACCCGGCCGCCGGATGAGGAGGTTGCGGTCCTTATTCCCGAAGTGCAAAGGCTCATGCCGGGCGTGCACATCCAGGTTCCGCCGAACCTGGTGGATGACCTGCTCGGCCTCATCATGGCGGGGGCGGACGACATCGGCGGCATCGCGCCCGAACCCGACCACATCAACCCGAACCGCGACTGGCCCAAACTGGGAAATCTGGATCAGTCCCTTCATCAGGAAGACATCGCGCTACGCCTGCGGATGCCGGTGTACGATGAATTCATCGAGGCGGGCTGGTGCCCTCCCGAAACCATGCCCGCGCTCCGCCGGATGCTGGAGAGGCGCGAAGCGCAGGAAGCCCTGCCCGTGGAGATCGCATGAACGCCCTTTTTGCCCATGAAATTCTCGACGCATTCGAGGCGGGGGAGGAAATCCCGCGCGACGGCGCCACCGCCTTGCTCGCCGAGCAGGATGCGGAGTTCACCGAGCGTCTTTACGCGACGGCGGACGCGGAGAGGAAGAAGACCGTCGGCGACGAGGTGAGCTACGTCATCAACGCGAACGTGAATTTCACGAACGTGTGCTACACGGATTGCAAGTATTGCGGCTTCTGGCGGCGTCCGAACGCGCCGGACGCCTATACGCACGACGACGACGTGCTGCGCGAGAAATTCGAGCGCGCCAGGAATTTCGGCGTGCGCGAAATCTGCATGCAGGGGGGGCTGAACCCCCAGATATCCATCGACCGCTACGAGGAGGTGCTCCGTCTCGCGCACGAAGTCATCCCCGGCGTTCACATGCACGCCTATTCGCCCGCGGAAGTCGACCATATCCAGCGAAAAACCCGCTTGCCCCTCGAAGTGGTACTCACAAGGCTCAAGGATGCGGGTCTCGGATCCGTCCCCGGAACGGCCGCCGAGATTCTGGTGGAAAGAGTGAAGAAGCTCATCAGTCCGGGAAGAATCCCCGTCGAAAGGTGGTGCGAGATCATCCGCACCGCGCACGCCGTGGGCATCCCGACGACGTCCACCGTCATGTACGGCCACATCGAGAGCAGCGCCGACCTGGCCGAACACATGGAAATCCTGAGAAAAATGCAGAAAGACTCGCTCAAGACGGACGGGGAGGGCCGGTTCACGGAGTTCGTTCCCCTGCCCTTCATCCCGTACGACAACAAGATGGGCGAGGAGTTCGGCATCGAGGAGATGGCGGACCTGGAAACCATCCTGAAACTCCACGCCGTCGCCCGGCTCTTCTTTAGAGGAACGATTGCCAATATTCAGGTAGCCTGGCCCAAGATCGGTATCGACGCCGCCCAAAAGGCGCTCGCCCTCGGGGTGAACGACCTGGGCGGAACGCTGATAGAGGAGAACATCTCGCGCGAGTCTGGGTCCGAGTACGGTCAAAGCCTGAGCCCCAGACAGTTCAACGACGCCATCCTCGGAGCGGGACGCATCCCCGTTCAGCGCACGACCACCTACGACATCATCCGCCAAGACGACCCGCGATACCGCTCTCCCCGCGCGGATGACGAGGCGCTGCTCGGCGCCGGCTTCTCGGGCGGCAAAAAGGCGGGCGGCTTCATCCCGGAAAACCATCTGGGCGTCTCAGGCGCTGAACGCCCCCGCTAACCGGCCGGAGAAAGAATCCTTGAACGAACTTCATCATCATTCCTTCAAAGACATGATGAACGACGTGGTGGACGCGGGCAGTTGCTGCGAGTGCGGAAGCTGCGTCCTCGTCTGTCCGCACAACGTCATCGAATACATCGACGCCAAGCCCAAGCAGACGGCCAAGGCGAAGGCCGACTTCGATTTCTGCGGCATCAGTGTGGGGGTGGGCTGCGACGTTTGCGCGTCGGTGTGCCCGAGGCTCTGGCCGAGGGAGATTCACCTGAAAGACGCCACCTTCGGCGAGACGAGGAGCGAGACCTACGAGGGCATTTTCGGCGCCTATCAGCACATTTTCATGGCGAGGACCAAGCGCGACGACGTGATGGAGCGCGCCCAGGACGGCGGCATCGTCACGGCGCTGCTCGCATGGGCGCTCGAGGCGGGGGTCATCGACGGGGCCGTGGTCTCCGCCGTCGGGGAAGACGACCCGCCGTGCGACCCGAGCCCCAAGGTCGCCACGACGTATGAGGAGATTCGCGCGAGCGCGGGAAGCTGGTACACCTACTGCCCGAACAACCTCGCACTCGAAGAGGTGAAGGAAAGAGACCTCAAGAAAGTGGGCTTTGTGGGTGTTCCCTGCCAGGTCACGCCTATTCGCAAGATGGAGCTCATCGACCCCTCCTTTCTGGTTTCCCACAAGAAAAGGCCCCAGCACATCGAGAAACAGCGCGGCTTTCTGAGAGGTTTCTCGGAGCGCGTGGCGTTTCAGATTGGCCTGTTCTGCACCGAAGTGTTCACCTTCGATCTCATGACGGAGAAAATCGAAAAGGACCTCGGCATCCCCCTCACGGATGTGGCGAAATTCAACGTGAAGGGCGAGGTGCTCGTGCACAAGAAAGACGGGGAACTCGTCACCTTCTCGCTCCAGGAGGCGATGGAGAACTACCAGCGCCCCGAATGCCAGCACTGCGCGGATTTCTCCGCCGAACTCGCGGACATCGCCTGCGGCGGCGTGGGGACGCGCGGCTGGACCATCGTGGTACTGCGGACCGAGAAGGGCAAGGATATCTGGAAAGAATTCGAAAAAGAGGGCCTCGTGGAGATTCAGCCGATACAGGAGAACCGGCGGGCCTGGAACATACTGCACATCCTGTCAAGAAGACAGCGCAACCGCGTCCCGACGATGGGTCCCAGGAGCGGCACGCCGGAGGGCCTCCCCCAGTACGACCCGTTCGATGGCGCGGGTTTCGCCGCGCAAAGAATGGTCGACAGCCCCAAAACGCCCGAGGAGATGGAAGAATGCCTCGCCACGGCCTATGGGGAGGAGGAGCGTCCCGCCGGCGTGCGCGGTTTCCTCGCGGGTCAGCCGATTCCGGACGACCCGGGCGACCCGCCCCCCGGGGAGAAGCGCAAACTTCCTCCGCCCCCGAGCCCGGACCAGGGCGGCGCGCCGCCGGGCTGGGAGCCCCAAGAGTCATAAGTTGGATACTCCCACTACAAAAGACGATAATCCGGCGCTTGGCATTTCACTGGGTGACGCCTTGCGCAAAAGGCGCTCCATCCGCCATTTCACGGCAGAACCCGTCCCGATGGAGACACTGAAAACCGCCCTCGCCGCCGCGTGTCTGGCCCCCAGCCCGCACGGGACGAGTCCCTGGCGGTTTTGCATCCTCGATTCCAAAGAGGCGAAGGAAACCCTGGCCGCCAAGATGGGCGAGGACTTTCTACGAGACATGACGGCGGAGGGCGTTCCCGCAGAAGAGCGGCGACGACGCCATCAGGGGAGCATTCGTCTGCTGACGGGCGCGCCCGCCCTCATCATGGCGTCTCTATCCTTCGCGGACCTGGACGTTTACGAAGAACCCGCGAAACAGGCCAACGAATGGATGATGGCCGAACACAGCCTGGGCGGCGCTCTCCAGAACCTGATGCTCGCCCTGGCGGCACAGGGAGTGGGTTCGGTCTGGCGCTGCGCTCCCCTGTTCTGTCCCGAAACCGCCCGTAAGGCCCTGGATTTGCCCGTCGACTGGGTTCCCAGGGCGCTCATCGTCGCGGGCTACCCCGCCCAGCTACCCCCTCCCAAAGAAACGCCCGAGCCGGTGTTGATCGTCCGATGAGCTTTTCCGGCCCGGTCGTCGCGCTCGCGGGAGGGGTGGGAGGCGCGAAGCTCGCCGTCGGCCTCGCCCATGCGCTGCCCGAGGGGGCGCTCACCGTCGTCGTGAACACGGCGGACGACCTGGTGCTCCACGGCCTGCACATCAGCCCCGACATCGACACCGTGATGTATAACCTCGCGGGCATGTCGAACCCCGAGACGGGCTGGGGCATCGACGGCGACCGGACGAGTGCGCTCGATCTGCTTGGCCGCTACGGGGGTCCGACCTGGTTCCGGCTCGGCGATACGGACCTGGCGACCCACATCCGCCGCACCCAGCGCCTGGCCGAGGGCGCGCGCCTGACCGAGGTGACGCGCGAGCTTGCCGCCTCCCTGGACGTCAAGGCGAACATATTGCCCATGACAGATTCTTCCATCGCCACGCGCGTGAAGACGCCGGAAGGAGAGCTCGAGTTTCAGGATTACTTCGTAGCCAGGGGCACGCGACCGAGCGTATGCGGCGTGCGCTTCCAGGGGGCGGATGAGGCGCGCGCCACGCCCGAAGTCATGCGCGCGTTCGATGAGGCCGGCGCGATCGTGTTCTGTCCGTCGAATCCGATTGTGAGCATCGGCCCCATTCTCGCGATATCGGACATCCACGAGCGCCTGTGCGGTGCGTCCGCGCCGCGCGTGGGGGTGAGCCCCATCATCGGGGGCGCGGCCTTGAGGGGCCCCGCCGCCGAGATGCTGAAAAGCCTGGGGCATGAGGTGTCGGCCTTAGGCGTCGCCCGGATTCTCAAGGACGTGCTCGACGGGTTCGTCGTGGACACCGAGGATGAAGCCCTTGTTTCATCCATCGAAGAAACGGGGCTTCGGAGCATCGCGCTGCCCAGCATCATGTCGGACCTGGATTCGAAGAAAAAACTGGCGCAGGGCGTTTTGGCGTTCGCCTCATCGGTGCGAAAGATGTCATAAGAAGTTTCAGGTATACTCGAAACACGTTTGCTCTTTACCACCCCGGGATGGATGATGAGTCTTTCGAACCATTGCGTCGCCCTGATACCCGTTCGCGATTTCAGAACCGGAAACTCGAGGCTCGCGCAGACACTGGACGAGAACACGAGAAACCAGTTGGGCCGCTGGATGCTCGAACGCGTCCTGAAGGCGGTAGGCTCCGCTGAGCGCATCGACGAGATCGCGGTGATTAGCGATTCCGCGGAAGTCCTGACGCTCGCGGGAGAACACGGCGCCGTCGGCTTGTTCAACAAATCAGGCGGCCTCAACAACGATCTGGAAATCGGACGCTCGTGGGCAAAAGAGAGAAACGCCTGCTCTTTATTGATCGTCCACGGAGATTTGCCTTTTCTGACGGCGGGAGAAGTGAACGCTTTTCTGGAAGATAGCAAACCGCCTGAGAACGCCGGGCGAGACATACGCATCGCCCGCTCCAAGGACGGCGGCACGACCGCGCTTTTCACCCGGCCGATCGACGCGATTCCCTTCCTGTTCGGGGAGCGGAGCTTCGAGAAGCACAGCAAGGCCGCGAGGAGATACGGACGGGAGGCGCAGTCATTTGAGTCGTTCGGCTTCGCGCACGACATCGACTCGCCCGAGGACCTCGAATTCCTGCTCTCCCGCGAAAGGGAAGCGCCCGCGTGGCTCGCTTCCGCTCCCATGAGATGAAAAACGTCGAAATCATCCCCGTCACCGGTTTGCCGGAAATCAAGGAGGGCGACGCGCTCGCGCCCCTGATTCTGGAAGCGCTCGAAGCTGATGGCGTAATAATTCAGGCTCGGGACGTCCTCGTTCTCGCGCAAAAGATCGTCAGCAAGGCCGAGGGCAGGATTCTGGATTTGAAAAGCGTCGAGCCATCCCCGGAAGCGATCAATATCGCGAAACGCGACGGGCGCGACCCGAGGCTGGTGGAGGTTGTGCTCAGCGAGTCGAACGAAATCGTCGTCGCTTCCGAGCGCGCGCTCATCGCGGAGCACCGCTCGGGTGCGGTATGCGCCCATGCGGGGATAGACCGCTCCAACTTAAGGGGCGGCGAGGACGAGGTGCTGCTTCTGCCCCGCGACGCCGACGCTTCCGCCCGGAAACTCCACGAAGAGATCAAGCGCGCAACAGGAATGTTCGTCCCCGTCCTCATCGCCGATACCCAGGGACGCGCCTTTCGCCGGGGCGTCGTCGGCGTGGCGATAGGATGCGCCGGCCTGGATCCTCTGGTGGACTTGAGAGGAGAAAAAGACCGCAGCGGACGCACCCTCGAGATCACCATACTCGCGCATGCGGATGAAATCGCGGCGGCGGCAAGCATGGTGATGGGACAGGACAAGCAAGGGATTCCCGCCGTATTGATTCGCGGGTTGGAATACCATGAGGGAAACCGCCCAGCGTGTATGCTCTACCGCACGAAAGAAGAAGATCTGTTTCGCCCATGAGACCACAATCTTTTATATAAGGATGTACCCATGGCTATTTTGCATTGGAACGACGTCGAGGAAAGACAGCTCAATAACATCATCCGCGGCAGAATCGTCAAGACGGACAACGTGATGGCATGCCGGATCACGGCGAAGGCCGGAAACCCCATCAAAACGCACACCCACGAGTTCGACCAGATAACGCACATGATTCGCGGGAAACTGAAGTTCCATTCTGGAGACGGGGACCATAAAGTCGTTCAGGCGGGAGATGTCATGATCTTTCCGGCGGGAACCCCACACGGCGGAGAAGTCCTCGAAGATGCAGAATATATCGACATGTTCTCGCCGCCGAATCCTGATTTTCAGTGGGACAAATAACAGTCCGGAAAAATCCGGTTTCGGAAGAAGGCGCCTTTGACACTCCCTCATCGATCGCGCCAAAACCTCGTCCCGCTTGGGACGGAGCTCCCCAACACCCCCTCACCCTGAGTAGCCGCCGAAGGCGGCGTATCGAAGGGTCAATCCCGATTGAAGAATGAGGGATTGCGTTCGTCCCTCGATACGGCGCGCAAGCGCGCCTACTCGGGATGAGGGAGGGGTGGGGCTTTTTCAACAACCCCCTGTGGGATAGCCTCGGCGGCGGATGAGAACACCGGCTCACCCCGAATCGGGAGAGCCGGTTCTCTAGTTTTTGAATCGCCTGAGATTCGTGCTTTTTCTCACTGGCTCCCCCCGACTCTTCCGCTCCAGCATCAGGCCGGCTTCGAGCACCTCCTGGTTGAAGCGAAACTCTGCCCAGGAGCATCGGGCCAGCAGATGCGGGGGGAGACCATAGGTCTTCGCCTGATAATGAATGACCCCCAGAAGTTCCTTTCTAATCGTGCGGAAACTTATCGCCTCCCGGCTCGCCCTCCCCAGGGGCAGGGGCCGCCGCTTCGTTCTGAAGCGCCGTGACGGCGGTGAATATGGCATCGGCATCCGCCGGAGCGAGTTCATGGATACTCAGTTCATCGGGCAGGCATCGGCCCGGTTCTTTTTCCGTCATCGAGCCGCTCTCGGGAACGAAGCAGCGCCTCAGGATGCAATGCACCCATTCCCCCGTAAGCGCGCATCGCTCCTCTTCGCCTAAAGCGCTATTCGTTGCGCCCGCGAACAGCTTCGGATACGCCGCCAGATCCAGTAGATTCGGCGCGCGCACGAATCCCTTAAGCCCCGAAGGCAGTGTAATGGGTTTTCTTCCATGGTTTCTGTATTCCGATATTTCCACGATTCCTCCCGTTCTTTTTCGCTCAATTGAGACTCATTTGCGGTAAAGAAGTAGCCGACGTCCAGACGGAGACTAGGTGAAGACGATGGAAATCTCGTCATCACCCTCATCACGGGCAAGGCGGAAGGGGGTATCATAGGTCAACAGGCCTTCCCGATCAGAAAATCCCATATCCGTATACTGGCATTTCGGCGCGGTGATGGTGCAGATGTTCCCGGCCTTGTGACCAATCTGTACCTTCAGGGGTAGCTGCGCACCGCTTTCCCAATCGGCAAACACGTCGTCAGTGGCTTTGAGCACGGCTTCAGGATCGAACGAGCCCGAGGGTGCACGGCCCGTCACCAAAGCGTTCACGTGTCCGCCCGATGCGTTGGCGCTTTGACGCAAAACCACTTCATTGTTCATGGCGAAACGAATGTTCGCCACGTCGAAATGGAAACCTCCGAACGAAAAACCGCTCATGAGGATAGATTCTGGCGTCTCCTCATCGTAGGACGCACCGCTAGAGAGCGGAGCGTCGCTCACCTCAAAGTCGGCCGCCTCGAACTCCCAATCCACCGTGGGCACGCCGTCCAGAGGGCAGTTGATCGAAAAACTACCCATACAGCCCAGATACATGACTTGTAAGCCGTCGATGAACGTCGTCAGGCAGATTTTCGAATAGTCCAATTTATCGGACTCGGGCGCATAGGCGATGGAAGTTCCAGCTACGATCGTCTCCTGCATCGCGCATGCCCTGAACAAAATCCCATAGTCGGGCGCAACTCCCGGAGCGCCCGAACCGCGCAATTCGGTGGAAAAGGAAATCTGCGCGGAGCGCTTTCCCGGAATCGACGGGAAAGGCGAGAGACTCGCATCCTTCACCGCGCGCTCCAACTGCTCCACGCTGATCTCGTGTGCGAAGCTGCCCGCCCGGAATAGTTCCGAGACTGCCGCTGGACGATCCAGCAGGTAGGCCGTGCCCGCAGCGGGCACCGCGTCCCAGGCGGCGTCCACCGTGATCGTGTCCAAGGCCGAGTCGAAATCGTTCACCTTTCTTTTTTGGCCAACGCCCATCCCACGAATCGTGCGCAGCACCGAACCGTTCCAGAAACCATCATCCTCTGTGAGCGCAGTGTCCACCAGAGTGGAGACGTCGGCGGAATCCGCCGTCAGTTCCCTCTCCAGTGTCGCACCGATGGTTTGCCGATCCATCAATATCGTATCGCCCATATTCTGTTTTCCTCCTTCAGTCAGATTTTAAGGCGAAGGCGCATCCTTCGCTGGTTTCATTCCCTATACTTCTTTCAATCGCGCCGAATCCGCTCTATCGCCCGGACCCGGATTTCGGCGTAATGGCAAAGCACGTTTCCAAATGTTCTCAGTTCGATCAGGTCTACTTGTGGAGGCTGAAGGCGCTCTAAAGAGAGGACGCGTGAGGAGCCTGATTCATCGAGAAGACGAAGCACCTTGTCATCTCTGAAGCGGTCACAAATCTCCTCAATCAAATCCTGAAAAGCCACTTCGCTGCCGACCGCGTCCTCGGCGCTCATGATACCGAACAACAAGAACGTGTGGGTTCGCCTGCTCAGGCCTGAAGGCGTAAAGCCGCCTGAAGCGTTCGAGCCGATGGATGCGACATCCTCCCCGGCTCTTTCACGCGTCAGCACCCAGCCCCTGATTTGGGTGAGGCCATCGCTCATCGGCCACCGGAAAAGGTCCAGATATTTTCCCAGGTCAGCCGACCAGCGCTGGTAGCTGTGCACCCGACCCGTTCCCGGCACACTCGATATTTCCGCCGAAATGGCGTCTCCGATTTCTCTGTATCGTGATTTAGCCACCGATTCTCCTCGCAATCTCTTCCATCAGTTGACCAATGCGCCCCTCGATCCAGCTCTGGTTTTCCTCTAAGGCACGCTCGAACATTCGGCGTCCCCTGGAACCGCGCCGGGCGATCGCGCGCGCGACAAGGAAGGCTACGCTTTCAAAATCTCCATCAAGAGACTCCAGATTACGGACCACCCACCGGTACAGGGAAGACCCCTCCCTCCACGGCGGCATTCCGCCGCCCGGCCGGCGTCCGAATTCCACATACCTGGCGTAAGGGACGCGCGAGGCGACAACACCGCGTAACTCGCCCGGGATATCTCCCCTGATAGTTGGGAAAATGCTCCCTCGCAGGTTCCCGCTGGCGCCAACGGGCGTTCGCGTTATTACCTCGCGCCTGAGCATTTCGGTGATCTCGCCCATCGCCTCGCGCGCGAGTCGGAAAACCTCCGTCTCATCCGACGCATTCCACAGTTCCTCCCCCTGGGATTCCAGCCTGATATATCGAGGAAACACTGCGACTCTCCTCCCAGTTTAGCGATCATCGGACGCGCCGTGCGTGAAGTACTCACCGCGCGCCATGGAGAGAAGCACGTCCCAATCGAGAGACGCGCCGGCAGGACCCGCCACTTCGCCCTCCTTGCGGCCGAGATGGTTCTGGTATTTTCGCTCGAGCTCCCGGCCCAGGCGCGTGTATTCCGAGGACTTGCTCTGGTAGTCCACCGAATCCGCCGCGAGGGTCGGGTTCGAAGTCTGGGCAAAGCGGCGGGCCAGAAGGTGGCAACCCTCCGCAGCGGCCAGCCAGGCCACAGCGGTCTGATCGTTTTCGGGAACGCTCGTACGATCGTCATCGGCCGTATGCTTGAGCGTGTAGAAAAGGCGAAGCGTATGACCCATTTGAGGGACGAAGTACATGAGTCTGAACCTCGCCGCCGGGGTTCCTTTCGCATAGATGATCCAGGAACTCCTCCGCAGATAGGAGGGCTTTCTCTCCCCCTGGGGGTATTCCACCTCCCGGATGAAGGAGAGGGAATCGTCCCAGTCCCGAGGCAAGGGAAAATCGAACGTATCGCTATCACCCGCATAATCGGTGAACGAAACTAAAGGCCTGTCCTTGCTGTAGCGAGTGAGCGCGGCGTTCACCAAGTCAGCGAAGTCAGCCTCCTCGACCCCAAACTCCCGGGGCAGCGCGCCCGCCTTCAACAGGACCTTCACTTCCTCAATGATCGTCTGCCTGCTGGCCATTTCTGAAAATCTCCTTTTCTCACTCACCCCATACGGTGTGGACTCAAGTCTTGAGTGTTAGCTTGGCCTCGAACGTGAACGAAGCCTCCTCTCCGTCGACGGACCACACGAGCCTGAGCCAGGGGCCAAAGTTCGCGAGTTTCATGAGGGTTTTTCCGATTGAAGTGATTTGCGCGGATCTGGTGTGGACGAAAACCGCCTCATCGGCCGCCGGGCCGTTTTGCGCCTCGAGTTCAAGCGTGGGCGAGGCGCCCGATACCGCCGTCACGTCGATGAACAAGAGCGCCTCGGTGAAACGGCTCACCTCGAACGCCGTGCTGCCTCCCGCAGCGACGCGGGCCGCGGGAGGAGCGAGAACTATGGTGTGTGTTCGCCTGTCGGACATGACCTCTCCTCTTAAGGGCAAATGCCGTGCGACTAGGCGGGCGCGCCGCGATAGAGGCCGCGATAGTCCAGGACGGCGCCGCCGTAGACGTGTCTGATCTTGTAGCGAATCTTGTCCGCGCTGAATCCGCTGCCTGCGGAGGGGTTGTCCTCGATGAACAGTTCCGGGTCTCGCATGTCGTCCATGAAACCGATCTCGATTGTGTCCATGAGGCTCGGGTCGGCAATCATGTACCAATCGTTCGCATCGGTGAGTTCGGGCACCCACAAGGGCTCCATCCCCAGGCGGTTGATAAAGCTCGGCTGGTTAGAGTTCCCGCCAGAAACGACCTTTACGGGCGACTGGGTGACGTCGAACGCCTCCTCGAGCAGCTCCGTCGGGTGGACGAGGTATTTGGGCCGGGCCTGGGCCGCTATTTCGACGCCTTCTTCTCCATAAAACGTCTGCTGACCCATCGTTTTGATACCGGCGATGACGTTGTCGTACGTGAGCTCGTTCGTGGAGGTATTGTTGTGGTTGACGTGGAACAGCGCGTCCCCGTCGTAGATGTCCGCGTTGGATGCAAGGAAATCAAATACGAAGCCGTTCAGGGTGCGCTGGGCAGCGCGGGCGAGACGCTGGGGTATCATGCGAATCGCGCCCATGTCGTCGTTCTGGATCATCTCCCAGGTGAGGTCTTCCACGCCGCCGCGCTTGGCCACGGCGTACGTCACCTCCTCATCCGTCGGGGAGGTAAGCGCCGGATAGGTGGCCTGTTCGGCGACTTTTTGCAGGTCGCCGTAGCCGCCGACGCGTACCCTGCGGTTCGTACGGAAATCCTTGACGGGCGTCACGGAGGAAACGATCTTCTTCCACTGGTGGAATCTCTCGTCCCTGAAATCGCGCAGCATGGCACGCCGGATGGAATCTCCGAACGCCTCTCCCCACGTACTCGTCTCCAGTGAGGCGGAAAGGCGGCGCACCCCGTTCCAGTCCTCGGCGGCGCGGTGGTAGTGGAACGTCTCGGCGAAGAACTGGCGTGGGGTGAGACGATGACCCGTGAAATCCTGAAACGCTTCGCTCATGAAACGATAGGGCCGCTCGCCGTCTACCACCTCGTCGCGCGAACTCCAAAGCCCGTCGAGAGCCGCCTTCTTGCGGTCCGCCTCGTCGCGCATTACCTCCGCATGCGTGCCGAAACCACGTAGCGCGCCGCTCGCCGTGAGTTTTTCCAGCGTGGACGCTTCGACCCGGATCGCCTCTTCGATCTCCTCATCCGTGAAGTTCACCTCTGCGAACTGGGCGCGCATCTTCTCCTGAACGGCTTCGGGCAACGCGGAGGCTGCGAGCTTCTGAGCGAGCACACTGCGCGCCGTAACACTGGTTTCTGTTCCATCTTCCATGGCGTTTTCTCCCTTTTTCTTCAAGTCCAGTTCGAGTCCCGCGTCCTCACAGGCTGCAAAGAACTGTTGCGGCGTCCAGGCATCGCCGAGCTTCTTGCCCGATTCGGGCGCCACGCTTTTGAGTTTCTTTCCGAGTTTTTCGAACATCTTTACCTCCGAAGTAGTGGAATGATTAGCGGCGAGACCCAGAATCCCGCCCCCCAGCTTGCCTTTATGCACGACGTCGACGGAGTGGACCGCCAGAATCTTTTCGAAATGCAATACGAGCCCATCGGCCTCTTCGCGGAACTCCGCCTGCGCGAGCACGTCGAAGGAAAATCCAAACGGCTCATCGAGGTTCCGGGCCAGCGCATCGTGCGCCAGAGCCTGAAACCACGCTGCGGAGCGCGATACCGCAAACGTGCTCAAAAGCCCCTCCTCGCCCAAGCGCACCTCGCGGTGCCAGCCGACCAGGTTCTTGATGTCGGGGCCGTTCGACCCAGTGTGATTCGCGAAGGCTTGCGCTCCCTCGAACAGGGGAACAGCCTCGCGCAGCACGTCGCTGGGCAGGAACCACTCCCCGTCCCTCGAATAGCCGGCGCGCGCGATCAATACCTCGAAATCCCAGGTTTCGCCCGGCGGCTGCGCTTCTTTCGCAACCGCGCAAAGGAGGTGGCCATGCAGTCTCACAGTACGAGAATCCTTCTGCGCCTCGGAGCGCTTCCTTATGCGGTTCATCCATCTTTTCAAGAGATACTCCTTTCTCGCTGGCCTTTCAGAATTTGAAATTTCCGTCGATGCGCCGAAGCCGCCGCCTCGGTGAAACGGTGGCGGGTGCAACGGGGATAATCTAGGGCAAGGAGTCTCGAAAGCTGGCCGCGCAAATGCGGGGAAATGCGTATTTCACGTCTTTTTATGCAGTTTTTTGAATTTGCTAATTGTAAATTTCAAGATAATGCGGTAAATTACGGAAAATCCTGGAGTTGCGGACGATGCGGGTGGTCCCGGCGTCTACCAATTCTGGATACTTCGCCCGCCACTCAGTAAATATCTGGTTTCGCCGAGCAACAAAGACCGCCCCTTGAACAACACGGATGAGGTTTTATCTCATGTGGGGCGTTGCTCAGCCGGTCTTGAATTTCGTCCAGAACCTCTCCTGGAACCATATGCTCGACATCGGGATCATGTGGTTCCTGCTCTACCAGGTCTATACTCGCTTCAAAGGCACACAGGCGATGCGCCTCCTCGTGCGCGTGTTCGCGGTGTGGCTCATCTATCTCGCCTCCCAGGCGGCGGGTCTGCACCTGACCTCATTCCTGCTTTGGGCCATCTGGATCGCCGTGCTCATCTTGTTTCTCATCAATTTCCACGGCGAGATCCAGAAGATATTCTTTCAGCTCAACCCGGTGCGCAGATTCTCCACCCTGCTGCGCCGGGCGATGCGCATTCGCTTGCCGGACGAGAGCGTCGCCACCATTGCCCAATCTGCTTTTTCTCTTGCGAAGAAGCACATGGGCGCCATCATCGTCGTGGAGCACCGGGATTTGACCGACTCTCTGCTGAGAAGCCCGGGCGAGGAGATCGAGGCGGACATCCAGCCGGCGCTGCTGGAAACCATCTTCTTCAAGGGTGCTCCCTACCACGACGGCGCCGCCGTCGTTCGCGAGAACAAGGTCTCGCGGGTGGGATGCGTTTTGCCCCTTTCGGAGAACCGCGCCCTCCCGTCCGAGTTCGGCACGCGTCACAGAGCAGCGGTTGGCATCACGGAGCGATGCGACGCCCTTGCGATCGTCATCTCCGAGGAACGCGGAGAAATCACCTGCGTGGAAGGCGGTCTCATCAAGGCGATTCAAAGCGAAAATGAACTCGCCTCCTGGCTCACCACGCGGCTGCGCGCGGCCCGCGAGGCGGGACAGGCGATAGGGCGCATCTCGATCCGTCACGTTTTCGAAAACTGGCGGCCCAAGCTTGCCGCGCTGGCGGCCGTCATTTTTCTCTGGTCGCTCGGGGGACAGGAAAATCAAAATCCTCAGAATTTCTTCCCGCAGCTGGAAAGCAAGGTGGAGGAGGAATTCCGTGTGCCGGTTCACTATTACAACGTTCCAAGCGGCGTCATCCTTCCGGAAGGTGTAACGAAAGAAATCAAAATCCGGTTAAGAGGCCGGCGCGATCTGCTCAACTACATCGACGCGACCCGATTGCGCGTGAACGTGAACCTCGCCAAAATGACGCCCGGTGCGCATTCGCGCACGCTGTCGGGCCGCGACATCGACCTGCCGAACGGACTCGAATTCCTGAGCGCAGAACCCAAGACCCTGGAATTGAAGCTTACCAAGGCGCCGGCGCCTCGGAAAATGATGAAATCAAGCGCCTCTACTGAAACGCCAGAGTCTTCTAACTTTTAAGACCCTTCTTTTCAGATACTTGAATTTCCAGCAAACCGGAAATTTGCTTTTTTCGCGCAATGAGGCGATATTGAAGGAACCGGACTATCGTTGCCGAGACGTCCAGGGCGCTTTGACGAGCGAAGCGGGCGAACCATCTTTGATGGTCCTCGGCGTCAGCCGAGTGAGGCGGCAAGGAGCCGACACAGAAAGCGGCTCCGGTCCGGTTGAGGATACCCTTCAACAGAAGGAGGATGCGATGATATCTACGATAAATCGCTTCAGCCGGGCGGAAACGCCACCCTCCCCGGCCCCATCGCATCAGCCGGGCGGGGAGGAAGACAAAGGCTGATGCA
>JAPPHK010000208.1:0-16381 GCA_028820795.1 Nitrospinota bacterium
TCGAGGGAGCCTGTCCTGAGCCTGTCGAAGGGCCGCTACTCAGGATGAGGCGGAGCGGCGGGATGCGCAGGACGAGTAGGGGGATTGTGCCGCATCGAACTTCTTGAACAACCCCTACAGCCAGCGGCGTACGCTCCGGCAGTATTCGCCGTATTCCTCACCGAATTTCTCCGCCAGGTAATCCTCCTCGCGCGCGACGATGGCCACCTGTACCGTGGCGAGGAGCGGCGCGCCCAGAACGAATATCCACAAGTTGTTGAGGAAAATCCCGAGCCCCAGGAAGAGGCATATGTAGCCCAGATAGATCGGGTTGCGCGAGAAGCGGTAGGGCCCCTCCGTGATGAGGACGTGCGCCGGCTTGTCCGTCTCGTGGTTCGTGCGGGCATTCCTGTAGCGGACGAGGGAGATCGAATTGAGGACGGCGCCCGCGAACACCAGCCCGACCCCGAGCGTGAAGCGCACGTTCTCGGGGAAGGCGTAGGTCGGGAACAGGGTGTCGAACCCCACGCCCATGATGAAGTACATGGCGAAATACCAGCCCGGCTTGATGGGTATCTCTGGGCGATCCTCGGGCGTCTCCCCCTGGGGTTCGGGGCTTTTGTTCTTCCAGGGCATGAGCTTGTTCGGGTCGTCGAAATCCGTGAATTTCCTGAACCAGTCTTTCATGAGGGGAACTCTAGGATGCGCCCTGCTCGCGAGAGGCCTTGTAGCGCTGGTTCATGCTCTGGGCGACCCCCGCCATGACGGCGGCCGTCAAATCGAATGCGGCGTCGAGCGTCTCCTCACAGAGGCCCGCTTTCCCGGCGTCCGCCAGGCGGCGGTCCACTCACGGCTGGCAGTTGCGCACGATGGCGATGGCCAGGCCCATCAGGATTTTCTCGCGGTCGGTGAGCAGGTCCACTTTATGGGCGTCGCGGTAGAACTGGCGAAAATCGGCGCGCTCGGTCATTTTTTCTCCTCTCGGGTGGCAAACGGCGGAATCGGTGGATTATAAGGGGGCGTATGCGCATTTCTCAATCGCTATCGGCGCGGCTAATACACTGGCTCCGTGCAAGAGGGATGCAAAAGGTTTTGTAGGGTCAGACATATATGTCTGACCTATGTGTCCGTGCAATTTTGTAGGGGAGGACTTATGTGTCCTCCCAAACCCAACTTGGAATGGTCGGACACGCAGGTCCGTCCCTACGTCATTCATTTTTCCTTTGGCCGGGGCTAACGGTTCTCCCGGAAAAGACGGAAATTTCCGCATCAGATAAGGATGAAAAAATGGATTTGGGACTTCACGGAAAAGCCGCCATCATCACCGGCGGTAGTATGGGCCTGGGCCTCGCGGTCGCCAAGGAACTGGCGGGGGAGGGCTGCGACGTCTGCATCTGCGCGCGCAACGAGGAGCGCCTGGCGGCGGCCAAGCGCGAAATCCAGTCGGTCTCCGAAGGCGTTGTGCGCGCGGTGCGCTGCGACGTGAGCGTAAAGGATGACATCGCCGCCGTGGTGGAGGAGACGGTCGCCCTTTTCGGCACCGTGCACATCCTCGTGAGCAACGCGGGCGTGAGCACGACCAGGGATTTCCTGGATGTCGAGCGCGCCGACTGGGAGCGCTCGATGGGCAGCATCCTCTATGCGGCGCACGAGTTCAGCCGCCTGGTGATCCCCTACATGCAAAGGCAGAAGTGGGGCCGCATCATCATGACGGGCTCGACGAGCAGCCGCCAGCCCCGGCCCCGCCGCGTGGTCTCGAACGCTTCGAAGGCGGCGCTCTTGAACTTCACGAAATCACTCGCGGGCGAGTTCGTGCGCGACGGGATTCTGGTGAACATCGTGAACCCGGGGCGTTTCAACACCCACTGGCCCGAGCGCATCGCGAAGATGGCGGCGGAGAGCGGCCACACCGAAGAGGAGGTGTATGCCGAGGTGACGAAGGACATCGCCATCGGCCGCCTGGGAGAGGCGGAGGAATTCGCGGCGGCGGTGGCCTTTCTCGCCAGCGAGCGCGCGAGCTACATCACCGGCGCCGCGCTGCAGGTCGACGGGGGCGAGATGTATTCGATCTGATGGCTTGTCCGCCGCGCATCCGCTTTCGCCGGGTGCTTGGAATCCCCGTCAATAAAATGTTGACAAACTGTGAATAAATTTAGTATATTATCAATGCTACCCATCAGGCTTGCCTGGTGGTCCCCGTTGCCCTGCGGCGCGGGGAATTTTTTTGCCTTGAGTTATATGGAGAAATTATTTGCGAAATAAGTTGAGAGTGTTCTGTTTCATTGATGGATTCAATATGTATCATGCCATTGATGAATTAAACAAAGATTATTTGAAGTGGGTCAATTATTTTGGTTTGGCGTCGGCGTTCATAAAACCATCTCAAGAAAAATTGATAGGGGTCTATTATTTTTCAGCATTTCCGCATTGGAACCAGAAGAAATTGAGACGTCACAGGAATTTTAATGACGCTATTCAAGCTGAAGGTGTTCAATCGGTCATTAGTAAATTCAAGAAAAAGTTCAAAGAATGTCCGTCGTGTTCTCATCAGTGGACTGGACATGAAGAGAAAGAAACAGATGTTCAAATCGCCTTGTATATGTTGAAGAGTGTTGTGAAAAAAGAATGCGATAAAATTCTATTGATTTCTGCTGATTCTGATTTGGTTCCCGCCGTGAAGATGACTAAAGAGCTTTCACCTAACTTCCCCATAGTTTTGCTAACGCCTCCGGGTAGAAGCAATCTGGCGCGAGACCTAAAATCAGTCTCGGATCAATGGATAAGAATCAAACAAAAGCATTTGGAGAGAAATCTTCTGCCGAAGAAATTGGCTTATCGAGGACGAACCATCATAAGACCTTCTAAATATCGACCTCCTGCTTCAACTATTCGCAGTTAAGAATTGAGAATAACATCTCATCCTAGCGCCGCGGCGAACTGAAACCCCGCCCAGACGGCGAGCAGACACCCGGCGACCGAGAGCGCCACGTAGAGCGCGGCGAGGAGCCAGTCGCCTTCCTGGAACATGAGGAGCGTTTCCAGGCTGAAGGCGGAAAACGTGGTGAACCCGCCCAGCAGGCCGATCATCGTGAACAGGCGGACTTCCTCGCTGAATAATTCCTTGGCGACCAGCAACTCGTAGGCGCTCCCGATGATGAACGAGCCGATGACGTTGGCCGCCAGGGTGCCGAAGGGCCAGCTTGCGCCCAGCGATCTCTGCACGAAGAGCGCCAGTCCGTAGCGCAGCGCGCTGCCGATTGCGCCGCCGCCCGCCACCAAAAGCCAGTTCAAGCGAGACTCCTTTGGTAGAGATGAATCCAGGTTCAGCCGAACTGCTGAGAAAATGACACCATTGCGGATGCGGCGCAAGAGTTTCTCGGCCTCCCGCTTTTCGGGCGCGCTCATGTCTCTTAAAATGAGCGGATGGATGAGACGCGCGAAAAAACCACCCCGCAAGACTGGAAGGCGCAGTTAGGTGCAGAGTTGCGCGAACTCACCGAAGCCAACCTGCGCCGGGGCTTGCGCATCGTCGAGGGAATGCAGGGCCCCACCATGCGCCACGGCGGCAGGACCCTCATCAACCTATCGAGCAACAACTATCTGGGTCTCGCGGGCTATTCGGCCATCATCGAGGCGTCCGTCGAGGCTGCGAGAACCGCGGGCGCGAGCGGGGCCGCCTCTCCGCTCATCTCGGGCCACATGAGCGCTCACGAGGAGTTGGCGCGCGCGCTGGCCGCCTTCAAGCGAAAGGACGCCGCGCTCGTCTTCGGTTCGGGGTTTCTGGCGAACCTGGGCCTCATCACCGCCCTGGCGGGGGAGGGAGACGCTGTTTTCAGCGATGCGCTCAACCACGCGAGCATCGTGGACGGCTGCCGGCTCTCACGAGCCCAGGTCCACATCTACCCGCACGGGAACGTGAATTACCTCGAAGACGCCTTGAAGAAGGCCTCCTCCGCGCGTCGGAAACTCATCGTGACGGACGGCGTGTTCAGCATGGACGGGGATTTGGCCCCGCTTCCGGGAATTTGCGACCTCGCGAGAAAATACAATGCTGCGCTCGTGGTGGACGACGCGCACGGCACGGGGGTTATCGGCGAGGGCGGCAGGGGGAGCGGCGCTTATTTCGGGCTGGAGGATGAAGTATCTGTGTCCATGGGCACGCTGGGCAAGGCGCTCGCCTCTTACGGCGCGTTCGCCTGCGCCGATTCCGAGGTGGTGGCTTACCTTGTCAACAAGGCGCGGCCTTATATCTACTCGACGAGCCCCCCGCCCGCCGTGGCCGCCGCTTCTTGCGCCGCCCTTCGCGTCGCGGAAGGCGCCGAGGGGGAACGCCGCCGGGAGAACCTGGCGAACCTGTGCGCGCGCTTCCGCGCGGGGCTTCGCCACATCGGGGTTCGCGTGAGCGAACCGCCGCCGGGGGCCGAAATTCCGATTTTCCCGATCATCATCGAGGATACGGAAAAGACGCTGGCGCTCGCGCAGTATCTGATGGAGGCGGGCGTCTACCTGCTCGCTATCCGTCCGCCCACCGTGCCCGAGGGAACCAGCAGGCTAAGGGCCACCCTGATGGCGACGCACACCGAAGCCCAGATCGACCGGACGCTCGACGCCCTGGAGGCGGGACTGAAAAAGCTGAGTATCCTCTAGTCGATTTCCACGATCACGTTGCCCACCGCTTCGCCTCGTTCCACGGCCTCGTGCGCGCTTGCGAGCTCATCGAGCGGAAAACGCTCCGCGATGTGGTGTGAGAGCGCGCTCTCGTCCAGCGCACGGGTGATGTCCGCCGCCGCGTGGAGCAGAGCCTCGGGCGGGCAGCAGTGGACCATCACGAGGCGGATGGTGATGTTGTTCAGCATGAGTTCGTAGTGGGGAAAGCGGGGGTTGCGATCCCCCATGGAGGAATAGGAGGTGATGACGCCGCCGATTTTCAGGATCTTGTAGTTCGTCTCCCAGTTCACCCCTAAATTCACGTCCACCACGCGGTCCACGCCTGCGCCGCCCGTGATCTCCATCACTCTTTCGGCGACGTCCTCCTCGCGGTAGTTGATCAGGTGATCGGCCGCCGATGCCCGCTCCGCCTTTGCCGCCGAACTCACCGTGGCGATGACGCGCGCTCCCGCCCATTTGGACAGTTGCACCGCGTATACGCCCACGCGGCCCGCGCCCCCAGTCACGAGCACCGTCTTGCCCATGATGGGGCCGTCCGCGAACAGGCAGCGGTGGGCCGTCATGGCGGGAATGCCGAGGCACGCGCCCTCTGCGAAGCTGGTTCCCTCCGGCAGGCGGACCAGAAACCTCTCGGGCAGGCAGACGTATTGGGCCGAGGTGCCGAACGCGCGTCTGTAGCGCGCGTTGTAGACCCACACGCGGTCGCCGACTGCATGGCCGTCCGCGCCCGGGCCGAGCTCCTCCACGACGCCCGCGCCGTCGTTGTGGGGGATGGTCCTCGGGAAATCCGGGAAATGCGCGAAATAGCCCCAATCCTCGGCCCCAAGGCCGCCGCGGCGCTTGCAGTCCGTGGGGTTCACGCCCGATGCGTGGAGCCGCACCCTGATTTCTCCTGGGCCGGGTGCGGGCGTCGCCGTCTCGCCGATTTCGATGACCTCGCGCGCCCCGCCCTTGCGCTCGTACCAGCCTGCCCGCATCGCCTGCGCTCCTTTGGTTACACTATCCATGGGTGACGGAGACGCCCAGATAGACGACTATGAGAGCGAGGATGAGGTTAAAGAGCAGCCAGGTCTTGCGCTGTGCCTTCATGCCCTCGAATCCCCTGGGAATGGTGAGCGCGACGCCCACGAAGATAATGACGAGCGCCAGGACGATCTTCACGATCAGAGACCCCGGAATGGCGAGTCCGCTGACCACGAGGCGGCCTAAGTGGTGAAGCCCCGTCAGTAAGAGGATCAGGAACGAGCCGTGGAGGATCGGGATGAATCGTTTCTGGATTTTCGCCATGAACGGCCCCCGCTCCGCTTCGGGCAGATCCGCCGCCGTGGGGATGACCACGAAGCGAAGAAAGGCCACGCCGCCGACCGCTAGAATCGCGCTCAGTACATGCAGGGTCGTGACGATGATGCTTCCCGTGCTGTATCCCATAAGATGGACTCCCGTGGATGATGAAAGTTTTTCTTAATTCATGTCCTCTCCCACCAGCACCAGTACGCCGGAATACTGGTGGAGATGGTCGATTTTTCCGATGGGGGCGATCTCGGAACCCGTGAAGAAACCGGCGACCGGCAGCCCCCGCATCTTCTCTCGAATCGCTCCGGCATCCACCTCCATCTCCCCGTAGAGGGAACTGCCCCGGCCCGCGCAATTGAAATACAGGCCGAACGCGCGCGCTTCCGCATCCTCAGACGCGCCGAAACGGCGCGCGCCTTTTTCCAGCATGGTGCGCAGGTCGTCCCGCGCGCGGGAACCGTCCCGTTTGGCGAAGGTGATGGCCTGGCCGGTTCTGACCGGCGTCGGCAGCGCGATGACCCCGCGTTCCTCGTCCGCGCCCACGATAGGCCGCACGATGTACTCGCCGTGATCGAGCATCACCTTGTCCGGGTCTCCCGGAATGCCGATGAACAGGTTCATCGCGGCGAAGCGGATGTTCTCCATCCATTCGGGACCCGCCGCCTCGGCGTAGGCGTCATACGCGCGCTCGCCCGAGATTTCCCAGACCACGTTCTCCTCCGCCCGGGTGATGAGCCTGGGCTCGCCCACCGGCAGATAGGCCTGGGATATTCCGATGAACCGCCTGGGCGCGCCCGCGAATACGACGCCCGAGACGGCGCCCGTCTGCACCCCCCCGTCCAGGAACTGGAAGGTTCTGCCCGCCGTGCCGTCCTCCGCTGCGCCGCCTCCCACGATGATGGCCTCCTCGCCCAGTTCCTCGTGAATTCCCTCGAAAAGCGCGTCGGCCTGTAAGTGATAGCTGTCGGGCATGATGACGACGAGGGGCGGACTCTCCGGACACAGCGCGTCTCCCAGTTCTTTTTTCGCCGCCCGGCCGATGGCGCGTCCGCATTCCAGTGGCGAGTCGCCCAGGCCCTCGACGAGAAATGGCGCTGCGGGCGGGGCGTCGCCGCCGACCGCCAGGACCGAGATGCCCGGCTTGCGCTCGATTTCGCCCTGGGCCGTCATGACGCCGAAGCCGGTGCAGCCCACGACCCGCGCCCCGCCCGTTCCCTCCGCTACGGCGGCGACCACCTCGGGCCATCTGCCCAGGTGTCCCGGCGTCGCGAACAGGAAAACGAGGGAAGCGGCGTCGAGCCTGGCCTCCGCCATGGCTTCTTCTATCGCTTCGCGCGCGGCGGCGGCGGAATCAGGATTCGCGGAGAGGCCGCTGCCCGCGCGCGTCATGGAGTTTCCTCGCGCGAAAGTACGCCGGGCGGCCCGTTCGTGAGGAGCCTCGGTTCGCTCACCGCCTGCACGTCCTCAGTCGTTAAGCCTTCGGCCGCTTCTCTTAAGACGGGGCCGTCCGGCGTGATCTCGATGAAAGCGATGTCGGTGAACAGCTTGGTTACGACTCTTTTCGCGGTGAGGGGATAGGAGCATTCTTCCAGGAGCTTCAAGCCGCCGTCCTTCATGGTGTGGGCCATGATGGCGTAGACCTCCCGCGCGCCCGCCGCCAGGTCCATCGCGCCGCCGATGCCGCCCTTGCCCAGGCCCGGCACGGTCCAGTTGGCGAGGTCGCCCCGGGCCGAGACCTGCAGCGCGCCCATTATGGCGATGTCGATGTGGCCGCCGCGTATCATGGCGAAGGCGTCGGCGTGCCCGAACACCGACGCGCCCGGAAGCGTGGTGATGGGCTCGCGTGAGGCGTTGATGTAGTCCTTGTCCTCTTCGCCGGGTTCGGGCCTCGGGCCTGCGCCGATGATCCCGTTCTCGGCCATGAACATCACGCCGCGCCCGGCTTCGACGTAATTGCCCACCAGCGTAGGTATGCCGATGCCCAGATTCACCACCGCGCCGTCCGGCAGCTCCGCCGCCACGCGCCGGGCGATGTCGGCAGGTTTCAGCGCGCAGCTTTCAAGTTTCGGATCGGAGGTCAAGGTCTTCTCCTCTGACGACTCTTTGCACGTATATCGAGGGCGTGTGCACGCTCTCGGGCGCGATGACGCCGGGGGCCACGATTTCTTCCACCTCGACGATGGTGAGCGGCGCCGCCGTCGCCATGACGGGGTTGAAGTTCGCCGCCGTGCCCCGGTAGGTGAGGTTTCCCGTGGTGTCGGCCCGGTGCGCCTTGATGATCGCCACGTCGCCGGGCAGGGGATGTTCGAGCAGGGCGTCGCGTCCGTTAATCGTGCGCGTTTCCTTGCCCTCGGCGGCCTGCGTGCCGACGCCGGTGGGCGTGTAGAAGGCGGAAATTCCGGCACCCGCCGCGCGGATTCTCTCGGCCATGGTCCCCTGGGGGAGTTGTTCGAGTTCGATTTTCCCCTCGAGGAACAATTCTCTGAATACGAATGCGCTCCTGTGGAAGGCGTAGCTGCAGATGATTTTCTTCACCTTCCCCTGTCTGAGCAGCACGGCGAGGCCGCGTTCGCCGAAGCCCGCGTGGTTGGTGACGACGGTAAGGTCGCGCGCGGGGTGATCGGCCATGGCGACCAGGAGGTTTTCCGGGATGCCCGCGCCGCCGAACCCGCCCAGCAGAATGGTGGCGCCGTCGGGGATATCGGCGATGGCGGCTTTGGATGATGGGTACACCTTGTCTGAAACCAAATCTTTTTTCTCTTGTTCAGGAAAAGTCCATGGGCGCCGCTCGGCGCGAATTTCATTCTATTTATGCGGCATCGACCCGAAAAAATCCAGGCGGAACCCCGGCTTGCCTCAGGCTTCCCGGTGCCATAGAGTGCGGATTCATTTTTGCAGGGCATGGTTTTCTTTATTCAAGGAGTGCGTGGTGGCGAGGCAGCAGAGGCGAGCGCCGGAAACTGAAAAGAAGAGCGTGGCGGGCCTGTATCTCTATTTCTCGGTCTTTCTCTCTGGCGGATCGATCCTCGTCATGGAGATCGCGGCGGGGCGTGTGCTCGCTCCTCACTTCGGCAACACGCTCTACACCTGGACTTCTATGATCGGCATCATCCTGGCCGCGCTGAGCCTTGGTTACTCTATCGGAGGGAGGCTCGCGGACCGGAATCCATCCACGAAGCTGTTCTTCCTCCTCATGCTGGGCGGCGCGGGCCTCGTGGCCCTGGTGCCCGCCCTGCGGGGGATTCTGTTGCCCACGATGGAGGAAGGCCTCGGCCTGCGATCGGGGCCCGTGTTCGCGGGGCTGTTGCTCTTCGCCGCTCCGGGGTGCGTGCTCGCCACGCTCACGCCCTTCGCGGTGAAGCTCGCCGCGCGGGGAGAGGGGAGCCTGGGGGCGGTGACGGGAAACCTTTTCACCTGGTCCACCATCGGGAGCATCCTCGGCACGTTCGCGACGGGCTTCGTCTTCATTCCCTTCTTCGGACTGAACGGCATCTTCCTGACGACGGCGGCAGCACTTGTGCTGACGGCGCTCTTCGGGCTCTACCTCTGCGGCGATCTCGCGGCTTTGTTCTCGAAGCGAAACACGCGGGCGAACCTGTTTCTAGCGGCCTTCGTTTTGGCCTCGATGGGAACGGGCGCGGCCTGGCTGGGCGTCATCCCCGGCGTGGAGGAGGATACGGTGTGGGTTCGCGAGAACATGTACCACATGATTCGGGTCTTCGAGAGAACCGAACCCGGCGGCGTGCGGGTGCGCGAGCTGTTCCTGGATCATCAGCCCGAAGGGGCGATGGTCCTGGGAGACGACAGAAAGTTTTTCTACGAATACACACGTTTCCTGGAACTCGGGCCTTTGTTCAATCCCCTCATGAAGCGCGCGATCTTCATCGGCGGCGGCGCCTATACGATGCCCAAGGCGCTTCAACTCATGAAGCCGGAGATGTCCATCGCCGTTGCGGAGCTCGACGCGGAAGTCGTCGATGCTGGGGAGAAGTTCTTCAGGCTGGGGAAATTCCCGAAGTTCAAGAACCTGGTGGGAGACGGCAGGCGCATTCTGCGGTCATCCGGTGAGAAATACGATCTTATTGTAGGCGACGCCTACCGGGGCTTGCGGAACATACCGCCGCATCTGGTCACCAGGGAGTTTTTTGAAGAAGCGCGCGAGCGGCTGGCGCCCGGCGGCGTGTTCATGCTGAACCTCATCGGCTACCGCGCGGGCGCCGGCGGCGCGATTTACGCATCCGTCTACCGGACGATGAAATCGGTGTTTCCGGAGA
Source organism: Nitrospinota bacterium (assembly GCA_028820795.1). Lineage (GTDB taxonomy): Bacteria > UBA8248 > UBA8248 > UBA8248 > UBA8248 > Bin107. Next base: position 10,215 of record JAPPHK010000208.1, read on the forward strand.
TATTCATCTACAGCACGGACCCGGCGAACGCTTATATAGCGCAGAATATTCTGTTCTTCGCGTTTCGAGACGAGGACCCGGGTCGTTTCCGACGCGTGAACGAGGCGATGCGCCGGGAGCCCAGGTTCGACTTCGCCGCGCGCGCTCGCGTGGCGCCGCCGGATGAGCGTCTTTATGGCCCGGTTTTGACGGACGACTACAATCCGGTGGAATATCTCATCGAGAAAGGACTTTAATTCTTCGCGGCGCGGATACGGTCAACGCATCTGCCGCGCACGGAATCACGAAGGAGAAGCGATGGCGAAACACAGCATTGGTTTAATCCCCGCGGACGGAATCGGTCCCGAAGTCATCACCCAGGCGGTTCGCGTCCTGCGCGCGCTGGCGAAGAGCGAGCGCGGCCTGGAGTTTTCTTTCACGAAATACCCCTGGGGGAGCGATTTCTATCACGAAACGGGCCGTATGTGCCCGGAGAATTTCCTGAATCGCGTGAGAAAGCACGACGCGATTCTGCTCGGCGCCGTGGGCAGGCCCGACATTCCCGACCACATTACGCTCAACCAGCTCCTGCTGCCGCTGCGCAGGGGTTTCGATTTGTACGTCAACATGCGGCCCATCGTCTTGTACGAGGGGCTGGAATCGCCGCTGCGCGGTTACGAGCCGGGCGACATCGACATTCTTTTCTTCCGCGAGAACACCGAGGGGGAATACAGCCCCATCGGCGGCAGGCATTACGAGGGGCATCCGTCGCAACTCGCGGCCCAGATAACGCTATTCACGCGCATGGGTTGCGAGCGCATTATCGAGGCGGCGTTCGAGGCGGCGCTCAAGCGGAAAAAGCACGTCACGAACGTCACGAAATCGAACGCGCAGGGCCATACGCTGGTGATGTGGGATGAGATTTTCGAGGAAGTCGCCGCAAGGCCCCGCTACAAGAGGGTCAAGACGGCGAAGTATCTCGTCGACGCCGCGGCTCTCGAGTTCGTGAGAAGGCCCGAGCATTTCGACGTCGTGGTGTCCACGAACCTGTTCGGCGACATCTTGACGGACCTGGGAGCCGCCATCGTGGGCGGGCTGGGGGTCGCCGCGAGCGCAAACACGAATCCCAAAGGGGACGCGCCCGGCCTGTTCGAGCCCGTGCACGGCTCGGCGCCCGACATCATGGGCAAGGGAATCGCCAACCCGGTGGCCGCGCTGTTCTCCGCCGCCTTGATGCTCGATTACTTGGGAGAGGAGCGCGCCGCGCAGCGGCTCGACGGCGCGGTTCGCGCGCATCTGGCAGAGGGCAACCGGACTGCGGACCTGGGCGGCACCGGAACGACGCGCTCCGTCGCCACCGACGTCATCAAGAGACTCTAGCTCAAAGGAGTGAGCCGATGTCCATCGTCACGAGAAGGGGAGACGATGGGAACACCGATTTGTGGTTCGCCGACAGGGTTCCCAAGTATCATCCCCAGGTGCAGGCCTATGGCGCGCTCGATGAGGCGAAGGCTGCGCTCGGCCTCGCCCGTTCGACTGCGCCCGAGTGGCTGAAGCCCGAAATCCTAAAAATCCAGAAAGACCTCTACCTCGTGAGCAGCGACCTGGCGACGTTGCGGGGAAAACTCGGCAGGCTCTCGGAGCGCGTGGGCGCTGAGCAGGTCACGTGGGCCGATGCGCAGGTGGCGCGCTATGAGAAGGAGATTCAAATCACCGACTGGGTGATCTCGGGCGATTCGCCCTGCGGCGCCGCGCTGGACATGGCGCTCACCATCATCCGCCGGGGCGAGCGATGGTCGGTCGAGCTGCGCGATGAGGGCTACATCGACAACCCCGATTTGCTCATTTACCTGAACCGCGTCTCCGACCTTCTCTTCCTGATGGCGCGCGCCGTGGACAGGGGCGTGGAAGTACCCGAGTAAGGGGTTGTTGAGGAAGCTCCCCAAATGGGTTGTTGCTGCCCCAATCGAGCGTTATCACCGTCATTCCGGCGAAAGCCGGAATCCATTCTAAAGCAAAATGACAATGCTCCGGCTTTTCATCTTCTCTTAATTGGCGGGAACCAATCAGAAAAAAAATCAAAGGCAAAACAAATGGATTCCGTAAACCCTCCCGCATTGGTCGGGTCTGACACCGGAATGACGAGCAAAATCACATTCGCCCGTAGGGGCGGTTCGCGAACCGCCCCTACCCCTCGGGACCGTTTCACGCATACATGTTGTAGGTGGCGGTTCCTTCTCGGGACCGCCCCACACATATTTGCGACCTGCAAGCCGTGAACTGGGAGGGCCGCAAATATGCGGCCCCTACACACGCATTGACAACCTGACCAACGAGGGGAGTGTCGAAGCCCCATAGCAGGACAGGCACAGGGGTCTGTCCCTGCAAACCTTCGGGAGTAATCACTCCTTCCCTTAGGGTTTTTTCAACAACTCTCTGAGCGGCGGCTCACGCCATCCGGCAATAGCGACTAGGAGAGTTACGTCAGGTAGTAGTCTGAAATGGCTTCCAGGCCCACCTTGATGGCCGCCGCGAGCGGCACGGCGAGGAGGATTCCCGCGAATCCCAACAACTCGCCGCCTATCATGATGGACGCGAGTACCACCACGGGATGAAGCCCGATGCGGTTGCCCAGAATGCGGGGAACGAGCGTCATGCCCGCTATGGGCGAGATGATTCCGAACACGGCCAGCGTCGCCAGCGGGTGGAGCCAGTCCTGATGCGCGAGGGCCGAGAGCAGCAGTGCGATCGGCAGGGCGATAATCCATTCCACGTAGGGAAACATGCAGGCGATACCCGTGAAGATGCCCATGACCAGCCACAGCGGCATGTCCACGATGAAGAAGCCCAGCACATACAAGGCGGAGAGGATGAAGGCGATCAGCAGCTGTCCCTTGATGAACGAACCGAGCAGTTCGTCGAGCCGGAAGACCCTCTTCTCCACCTCTGTGCGGTAGTCGCGGTGCACGTAGGCGAAAAACCCGGCCGACAGCTCTTTCCAGTCTCTCAGGATATAGAAGGTCATCACGGGGATGAGAACGAGATAGATCATGCCGATGGCGATCGAGAAAAGACCGCTGGTCGTTCTCAGCAGAAACCTGAGCGCGGTAACGGGAAACTGCCCCAGGAGGGATAGGTTTTCGGTGAAGTATTTCTTGAGTTCGCCGGTTTGGGAAAGGTCGAACCTGTCGAGCGTGGCGATGAGCCATGATTCGGCGATGGTGATGTAGCCGGGGAGTTTTTGGGCGAACGCCGCAATCTGCTCTCGCACCACGGGCGCGATGCTCGCCCACAGGATGAGCAGGCCCAGGCCCAGACCCAGCAGGGGGATCAGGACGGCCAGTGGCCTCGGTATTTTCCATCTCTCCAGCGTATCGACCAGGGGCTGGAGCAGATAGGCGAGGATGAAGGAAGCCGCCAGAGGGACCAGCGCTGCACGGGCGCTCACCAACAGCCAGATGGCGGCGATGAGTATGAGAATGAGCCAGATTCTCTTCCACGTGAGTATTTGGGTTGGATTTTCCATGTCGGCTAGCCTGGCCTCAGTTCCGGGCCGCAGGGGTGGATTTTTCCGGCTGATCGTCGTTTGGTTTCTCGTAAATCATCCGGGCGCCCACGAAGAAAAGGTAATGAACCCCCGAGGTGAGCGTCAGCGCACAGGTGATCAGGTAGGTGGACAACAGCACGATGTTCTGTTCCGCTGCCAATGCAGCCGCCAGAAGAGCGGCCCCTGCGGTGATCATCTGTGCGGTCGTCGTGGTTTTTCCCAGCATGGAAGGAGACGGCGTCTGGAAGCCCACCGTCATGAACAACATCAAGCAGCCGATGGATATCAGCAAATCCCGGCTCAACACGGAGACGGCAAGCCAGATCGGGATTTGCCCGGAAATCCCCATCATCAAGTATGCGGTGAACATGAGCAGTTTGTCCGCTATGGGGTCTAGCATGGCGCCCAGCTCCGTCATCTCGCCGCGCCGTCTCGCGATATAGCCGTCAACGCCGTCCGCCACGCCCGCGATGATGAAAACGACCAAGGCGATTCCCGGCCTCTTGTAGGCAAGGCACATCACGAAAACGGGGATCAGGAAAACCCGGACCAGCGTGATCTTGGTCGCCAGCGTCAATCTGTTCGAAGCTGATGCGCTCATCGTCTAAGCGGCCTTTTTACTTCTCCTGAGTGTGTTGCCGCATCATAACACAGGAACCACGCGGTTTCCCTTGTCGGATTCGTTCACCGAGCGTGCGCTTCATCAAGGGCTGGATTTCCCGGGCTCTTTCGTCTTCTGTTTCGCGGACCCTTTGCGCGCCTTGCGTTTCGGGTTCGTCCTGGCCTTGGCCCAGCCCGCCCTGGAAGGCGGTTGCTTCGCCGCTTCGGTGCGGATGTTCGTCATAAGTTTCAGTTTTTCGACCTCATCGCGGGTGAGGGTCCTCACCTTGGCGCCGGGAAGGCCCCTGGCCGTGATTCCCCCGTATGCGCGCCGGACCAACTTGATGACGGGATGCCCCACGGCCTCGCACATTTTCTTGACTTGGTGCTGCCTGCCCTCGCGGAGTTCGATTCTGAGCCACGCGTTCTTCTCCGTCTTTCCGCGGACGATCCGCACGCCGGCCGGCTGGGGTTTCCTGCTCCGCCCGCGCATCCATGAGCCGTCTGCCATCCGGGCGAGGGCGGCTTCGGAGGGGATGCCCTTCACCTTCGCTTCATAGACGCGGGGTATTCCGTATCTCGGGTGGGCGAGGCGGTTCGCCATCTCGCCGTCGTTGGTGAGGAGCAAGACGCCCTCGACGTCGAAGTCGAGCCTGCCGACGGGGAATACGCGGCGAAGGCCCTGGGGCAGCAGGTCCGCCACCGTGGGCCTGTCCTTCCCCTCCTCGTCCCGCATGGTGGTGAGCACGTTCTTGGGTTTGTTCAGCACGAGATAGACGGGAGGCTCTTTTCTGGTGATGAGCTTTCCGTTCACCTTGATGGAATCGGCCAGCGGGTCCGCCTTGGCGCCCAGGGTGAGCACGCGCTCCCCGTTCACCTGGACGCAGCCCTCCACGATCAGGCGCTCCGCCTCCCGGCGGGAGGCGAGGCCCGCCTGGGCGATGATTTTTTGAAGCCGGATAGCGGCCATCTCCTGTTCTACCCCCTCGGTTTTCTCCGATAACTTCAAGACGGGCGATTATAGCCATTCGGGAACGATCAGGGTAACCTGTCGCGCAAAGCGCATGAAGAACATGGCGAAATCCCGCACTCGCAGCGAAGGAGGTCCGTTTTGCCGTCTTCCCAGACCATCATCAGCATGACGCCGGCGCACGTTTGCGTGCCGCTGGAGCGGCCGCTCAAGGTGGCCACGTTCGAGGTGCACGCCGTCGACACCTGTTGCGTCACCCTCCGCACGAAAGAGGGCCTCAAGGGCCACGGCTGGTGTTTCGCCTTCGGGCCCGAGCGCACCCGCGCGATGATAGCGATGGCGCGCGATCTGTTCGCCAATCTGCTGGGCAGGGACCCGGCGGACGCCGAGGCGAACTGGGAGGCGATGCGCAAGGCGGTGAGCTTCGTGGGCCGCGACGGCATCAGCGCCCTGGCGATGTCAGCACTCGACACCGCCTGTTGGGACCTGGCGGCCCAGGCGGCGGGCCAGCCGCTCTGGAAATACCTGGGCGGCGAGAGGCGCGAAATTCCCTGCTACGCGAGCGAGGGCCTTTGGCTCAATCTCTCGATAGACGAACTCGTGGAGGAGGCCGCGGCGCTCAAGGCGCGCGGCTTCAAGGCCATGAAACTCCGCGTGGGAGGCAGGGTGGATGACGACGTCGAACGAATCCGCGCCGTGCGCGAGGCGATAGGCGATGAGGTCGCGCTCATGGTGGACGCCAATCAGGCCTGGGACGTGGAAACCGCGATAAGGGCGTGCGAGGCGTTCGAGCCCTTCGGTCTCTACTGGGTGGAGGAGCCGGTCGATCACGAAGACATACGCGGGTGCGCGGAGGTCGCGGAGGCCAGCAGCATCCCCATCTGCACCGGGGAGACGAACTACAATCCGCGCGGGATGCGCCACCTGCTCGTGGCGGGCGCGGCCGATATTCTCATGCCCGATCTGGAGCGCTGTTCCGGCGTCACGGGCTGGCGGCGCGCGGCGGCGCTGGCGAGGGAGTTCGGAAAGCCGGTGACCCCGCACCTGTTCCACGAGGTTTCCGCGCATCTT
>JAPPHK010000208.1:16481-17731 GCA_028820795.1 Nitrospinota bacterium
GGAGTTCGGAAAGCCGGTGACCCCGCACCTGTTCCACGAGGTTTCCGCGCATCTTCTGAGTGCCGAGGAGCACGGCGTCTGGTGCGAGCACATGCCCTGGTGGGAGTGCATCATCAAGGAGCCGATGGAGTTCAGGGACGGGAACCTGGTTCTCACCGACAAGCCCGGACTCGGTCTGGAATGGAAAGAGGAGGCGCTCCGGGAGTTCGCGCCGCCCGTGGGAGGCTCATTGTAATGGGAAGGACGATACTGCGCGGGGGGAGCATCCTCACGCTCGACCCCGTGCTGGGTGATATCGAAGGCGGCGACCTGCTTATCGAGGACGATGAGATAAGAGAAGTCGGCCATAACGTCCATGCGCCCGGGGCCGAGGAGATGGACGCGGACGATTTCATCGTCATGCCGGGTTTCGTGAACGCCCATCAGCATACCTGGCAGACGGGCATCCGAGGCATCGCCGGCGACTGGACGCTGGTGGAATACGTCCGCCAGATGCACGAGGGCTTCGGCCCCCGGTTTCAGCCGGAAGACGTATATCTCGCGAACCTCGTCGGCGCGCTGAATCAGCTAAACGGCGGCGTCACGACGCTGTTCGACTGGTGCCACAACAACCCCACGCCCGAGCACACCGACGCAGGTCTGGACGGCCTGGAGGAGGCGGGAGTCCGCGCTGTTTTCGGCCACGGAACGCCCAAGCCCAAAGTTGCGGAGGGCGAGACGCCGCTCAGCCACAGGCCGCATCCCCCCGATGAGGTCAGGCGTTTGCGGGCGGGGCGGCTGGCTGCGAACGATGGCCTCCTCAAGCTGGCCCTCGCCACGAGAGGCCCCGATCTCTCCACGCTCGAGATGTGCGTGCACGACATCTGCCTGGCCCGCGAATACGATTTGCTCTGGAGTGCGCACATCGGCGGCGGGTTCCACCGGGTGACGCCAGACGGCGTCAGGCAATTGGCGCGGGAGGGGCTTCTCGGGCCGGACTTCAACGCCGTGCACGCGAACCAGTTGAGCGAGGAGGAGTTGCGAATCCTCATCGATTCGGGTTGCTCGGTCACCTCCTGCCCCGAGGTGGAGATGCAGATGGGCCATGGCGAGCCCGTCATCGGGCGGGTTCTCTCCCTGGGCGGCAGGCCGACGCTGGGGATCGACGTGGAATCGAACGTCAGCGGCGACATGTTCACCATGATGCGGGTGGGGCTTCAGTTCGCCCGCGCGCAGGAGAACCAGAAGATACTCGACGGGAGAACCTCGCC
>JAPPHK010000178.1 GCA_028820795.1 Nitrospinota bacterium
GCGCTCAAGACGGCGGCGGGCGACCCGCGGCCGCTCGATGAAATCTGCCCCTACAAGTATGAAGTTCCCTTGACGCCCGCCCACGCGGCCGAACGCGAGGGCGAAGCGCCCGATTTGGAGAGAATCGTCGCGCAGGTGGAAGCGCTGAAAGAAGAAGGGAAGCCCTTGCTCGTCGAGGGCGCCGGCGGTCTTCTCGCCCCCTTGACCGAAGACGCCTTGATGATCGATTTGGCCCTGGCCGCGAATCTGCCCCTCGTGCTTGTCGCTCCGCTGGGTCTTGGGACGATCAACCACACGCTATTGAGCGTGCGGGAGGCGATGAGGCAGGGCCTTGCGATTCTGGGTGTCATCCTCTCCGACACGACGGGGGAGGTCACGCCTGCCGCGGAGCGCAACCCGGCGGCGGTCGCCGAACTTTGCGGGGCGGACGCTCCTTTTTTAGGCGTGATTCCTTACCTGGAGGGGGTGGATGAAATGATGGCTCGCGCCGCCCCGGGCACCGGGGATGCAGATAAGCTCCTTCGCCTGGGGCAGGCCTTGGATTTGGACGCCCTCGGCTAGCGGAGTGAATCCCTGCTACGCGTGAACGCGCTTGCGCAGGGATTCCACCTGCGCGGGCGTGCCCAGGGCGTAGAGGTGGTCTCCCGCCCGGATCTCGAAATCGGGCCCCGGGTTGAAGCGCATCTCCCCGCTGCTGTGGCGGATGGAGAGCAGGTACACGCCGGTCTCCTGGCTGATCTTCGATTCCCGGAGCGCCATGCCGACCAGGTCCGAACCCTCGGGCACGGTCACCTCGTCGAAGTCCAGGTCCGTCGTCGCGTGGCCGGTGACCTCGTCGAGAAAGCCGGCGAGCTTGGGCCTCAGGACGGACTGCGCCATGCGCATGCCGCCCATGATGTAGGGAGAGACCACGCGGTCCGCGCCCGCCGCCTCCATCTTGCCGATGGAGCTGTCCAGGGCCGCGCGGCTCAGGATGAAGATATCCGGGTTGAGCGCCCGCGCCGTGAGGGTGACGAACACGTTTTCCGCGTCCGTCGCTAGGGCGCAGACGAGGCTCTTCGCCTTCTCCACGTGCGCCTCCATGAGGGTTTCATCCAGCGTGGCGTCGCCGAGGATAACGAGTTTCCCCTCCTGATCGAGGTGCGCGGCGATGGACTCGTCGCTCTCGATGATGACGTGGGGCAGCGACTCTCTGGCGTATTCCCCCGCGACGGTGGAGCCGATGCGCCCGTGCCCGCAGATGATGTGATGGTTTTCGAGTCTGTCGAGTTCTTTCACCAGTTTTCGCCTCCCGAAAATCTGACGTATCCGCTCTTCGAACCTGATTTCGGCGATGATCGCGATTCCGTAGAAAAGGGTGCCCACGCCCAGGATCATGAGCGCCACGGTGAGCATGCGCCCCGTCGTGCTCAGTTCACGCACCTCGTTGAAGCCAACGGTCGTGACGGTGATCATCGTCATATAGAAGGACTCGACGAGCGACCATCCCTCCAGCAGGGTATAGCCGGCCGTACCCAGGATGACGATGCCGACCAGAGATGCGGCAATGTAGGATATACGCACGTAATATCGCACCTTCTTAGAGCATCTGGTCCAAGACCCATTGATGCCTGGATTTTAACCGTAGTAGCGATGTAATTGCTAAGAGGTTTTGACCGGTTGAACTCCTGTCTGCGCTGAACAGGCGGTGCATTTCTTCCGTTGGGGATGAAGCTGGTCTATTTTCTCATCGCCAGTTCGAACAGCGCGCTCCCGAGCCTCTCCCTCGCTTCGGCGCGTATGGGTTCCGTGGCGTCCGTGAACGCCGCGCGCTCCGCATCGCTCAGGTCCACGAATGAGACGCCCTCTTCTTCGAGGCTCTTGCGAATGGCGATCTCCCCCGCCCGGGCGGCCTCTCTTTGGTGGTCGATGGCTTCGCGAATGCATGCACGCGCAGCCTCTCGAACCTCCGCGGGCCAGGCGTCGAAACTCTCGCGGTGGGCGAGCAGGGCGCGCGCGCCGTAGAAGTGGCCGCTCATCGTGATACGTCTTTGATAGTTCGTGACGCCGTAGGTGACGGTGTTCGAGAGCGGGTTTTCCTGCGCGTCAACTTCGCCCGATTCGATCATGGCGATCCCCTCCTTGAGCTCCACCGGCACGGGCTCGGCGCCCAGGAGTTCGAAGGTCCTCACGTGCGTCTCGTTGGGTTGCAGGCGGACCCGCAGACCCCGGCAGTCCTCGGGCGTCCTCACGTCGCGCACGCTGTTCGAGAGGTGGCGGAAGCCGTTGTCCCAGAAGCCCAGGTTCTTGTAGCCGGTCTGCGCCTCGATTCGATCGCTCAAGTACGCGCCGAGCGCGCCGTCGAGCGCGCCGTAGGCGTGGGCGGAATCCTCGAAGGTGAAGGGCAGGTCGACGATCTCAAGCTCGGGCACCCTGTCGGCGAGATAGCTCGTCGAGAAATAACACATGCCGAGCATCCCGCATTCCACCATGGCGAGAAGGTCGGGCGCGCCGTAGCCGAAATCCATCACGTTCCAGAAGATGTCTATCCTGACGTCATCGCCCAGCCGCTGGCCCATCTTCTCCCGGAAGAGAACCATCGCGCGGCTGTGGGAGGTATCGGGCGGCGAATAGCCCCCGATGCGGATGTGGACGGGTCCTGCCATCTGAATTCGCTCCTTGTCAAAGATCGAGGGATGAAGCGCGGTTGAAAAGCGCGAGCGTATCACATATATCCTCACTCGCCGATGGGAGCAGGGATGCTTTCATGGTTGTCATCCAGTCCATCGGAACACCTCTTGGGGTCTTGACTCACTCGCCGTGCTGGGGCATGTTCCACCCTCTGATTTGTTCTTCGAAGCCGAGGAGATCGAAAAAATGTCTTCACTTCAATCGCAGCTTTTCGTGGAAACCGCTTCCGTCACGCTGAACCGTTTGACGAAAGACTTGCAGAAACAATTCGAGCCCAAGAAGGGGGATCGGTTCAACGTCGAGGGAATCACCTACGAGATCGGCCCGCCGAAATTCGTGGATTCGGATAAGGCGATTCGCTTCGAGATCAGCTCGAAGATACCGGGTGAGGAACTGCCCTCGTCCTACGATCACGCCAAGTACTTCAAGCAGATCGAGAAGCGCAACGACGCGGCGAAAAAACCCGTCTCCGCCGACATGGAGAACATCGTCCGCGAAACGCGTGACCAAGAGCGTAAAGAAAGAGACTACGTGAAGCTCACCTATCAGTATGGAGAGAATGAGCTCTACGAGGATCAGGATATCCTCAATGACATCGAGGCGATCACGAAAGGCTCGAACGACAAGAAGTTGCCGCCCAAGGTTCCGGGAGTCACCACCCTGGCGGGCCGCCTGATACTCGAACGGGTGCAATCCTCCCTGTATGAGGTGGCGAAAGGGAACGTCGAGTCGCTCATTGACGCGAACGCGAAAGTGCGCGCGGAACTGAAAAAAAGCGCGAAGAAGAAGTAGTCCCGCATCATGGCCCTGTGCCTTGCGGGTGTGACGGCGTATACGCCGCTCGAAAGGATAGCGGACGCCCTCCTCGTTATCGAGGAGGGCGTTTTTTCGTATATGGGCCCGCGCGGCGCTTATCCCTTGGCGTCCGGGGCGCGAGTGCTCGACTTTCGGGGATCGCTGGCGTGCCCCGGCTTCGTGGATCTTCAGGTGAACGGCCTAGGCGCGGACGCGTTCTTGACGGCGGACGCCGCCGGCGTGCGGCGGATCGCGCGGGAGTTGGCGCGGCGCGGAACGGCCGCTTTCCTGCCCACGTTCACCACGGCTTCTCAGGATGAGTTGATTCGCGCGGCCCGCGTGGTGAGCGAGGCGTGGGCGCTTCAAAAGGATGAAGGCGGCGTTGCCGAGGCGCGCATTCTGGGCGTTCACCTGGAGGGTCCTTATCTGGAGCCGGAGATGAGGGGAGCGCATCCGGATGAACACGTCCGCGCGCCCTCGAAAGATGAGGTCGAGGCGATCGCACGGGCCGCCGGGGGGCTGGGCGTGGGCGGCGCGCCGGGACTGGCCATGGTGACGCTCTCCCCGGGCGTGGCGGGCGCTGCCGGCTTCGCCCGCTGGCTGGCGGAGAATGGCGTCGTCCCCGCCATGGGACACACCCGGGCTTCGGCCGATTGCGTGGAGGCGTTTTTGGAGGCGGGCGGCGCGTTCGCGGTTCATGCGTTCAATCGCTACGGGTCTCAGGAGACTCCCGCGTACAGGAGCGCCTCGCCCATGGATTTCGTGCAAGACGATGAGCGACTCTCCGCCGGCCTGATAGCGGACGGCGTGCACGTGGCACCGCGTCCGCTCGCCTCGTTTGTTCGCGCCCGGGGCTGGGAGCGCTCGGTGCTCACCTCGGACCTGGTTGCGGACGGCGGATTAAGGCCCCGGGCCGGCCGGGATGAGGCGCGCGACGAGATGCCGGGCGACGCGGTGTTCAGCGCGGGCGTGCTGAGCGGCAGCCGTCTCCCGCTCTCGGGGATGCTACCCAGGCTTAGGCATTGGTGCGGGCTCGATGCAGCCTGCGCCCTGGCGACGGCCACGCGAAACCCTGCGCGCGTCCTTGGGATGGAATCCGCCCGGGGCCGTCTCGCGCAGGGCTTGCGCGCTGATCTTTGCGTTCTCGAACCTGATTCACTGGAACTGCTCGCCGTGATGATAAACGGGAAATGGGCGTCGGGCGCGCCGCCGATTGCAGGCTTATAAAGATTCGCCCATAATTCCTTTTGCTGCTATTCTCGACGGTCGAGCCGACTCCGCCCCGGGCGGTCCACGATGTATGACGTCATAATTCACCATGCCATGATATTCGACGGTCTGGGTTCCCCCCCGTATGAAGGTGCGATCGCCGTTCGCGGAGACGCTATTGCAGAGGTCGGTCCCGAAGTGAGCGGTTCCGCTCGTCGTGAAATTGACGCAAGGGGTCTGGCTTTGAGCCCCGGCTTCGTCGACATTCATGGACATTCGGATTATTACCTTCTCATCAATCCCGAGGCGCACGCGAAGGTGCGCCAGGGGGTCACGACCGACGTGGGTGGCAACTGCGGCTACGCCGCCTCCCCGATTCACGGGGCCGAGTTCGAGGAGCGCAGGAAATGGTATCGGGAGCAATTCGACCTCGATCTCTCATTTCAAAGCGTGCGCGAGCACTTGGGACATGTCGAAGAAGTGGGCGTATCTATCAACTACGCCCATCTGGTCGGCCACAACACGATTCGCGCGAGCGTGATGGGCGGCGAGGCGCGCCCGGCCCGCGCGGAGGAACTCGCCGCGATGGAAGAGTTGCTGTCCGCCGGCATGGAGCAGGGGGCTTTCGGCCTTTCCACCGGATTGGTCTATGCGCCGGCTTGTTTTGCGGATAAGGAGGAACTCACCGCCCTTTGCCGGGTCTCGGCGCGCAAGGGGGGGCTTTTGGCCACCCACATGCGCAGCGAGGGAGACGCGCTTCTCGAGGCGATGGACGAGGTGATGGGCGCGGCGGCATCGGCCGGGCTGCCGCTTCAGATCAGCCATCTGAAGACGGCGGGCGAGCGGAACTGGGGCAAGCTCGATGAAGTATTCGACCGAATCGAACGCGCGAGGGAAAGAGGAGAGGACGTGACCTGCGATCGCTATCCCTACACGGCTTCGAACACCCATTTGAGTGCGCTGTTGCCCGATTGGGTACATGACGGCGACCTGCATGGAAAGATGGAGCGCCTCGCGAAAGCGGAAACCAGAGCGAAGATAAGGCACGAGATCATCGAGGCGCACTCCGAACCCTCGTATTGGGAGAACATCCTGATCAGCAGGGTGTTCACGGAGGCGAACCAGCATTGCGAGGGTCTCACCCTCACCCGCCTGGGCGATGCGCGGGGCGCAGCTCCCGTGGATGCGATGCTCGATTTGCTGATCGAGGAGAGGATGAACGTCGAGATTCTCATTTTCATGATGAGTGCGGAGAACATGCGCCGCATTCTCGGGAAGCCCTACGCCATGGTGGGTTCGGACGCGGGCGCGCTCACGCACGAGCCGCCCTTGGGCGCAGGCAGGCCGCACCCGAGAAATTTCGGTACTTTTCCTTTCGTCTTGGGTAAACTGTCGCGGGATGAAGGCCTGTTCCCTCTCGCCGAGGCGATCCGGAAGATGACCTCCGCTCCCTGCGAGAGACTGGGCATAGCGGATCGGGGGCGTCTCGCGGTCGGAATGAAGGCCGATCTCGTTTTGTTCGACCCCGACGAGATACGTGATGAGTGCACCTATGAACGTCCCATCGCGTACCCCTCAGGCGTAGAGATGGTTCACGTGAACGGAGAGGTCGTCGTGGAGGGTGGAAGCCATACCGGAGAGCGCCCGGGCCGTGCGCTGCGAAAACTTGCGCGGCGGGAGATGGCGAATGTTTGAGGCAGGTGCATGGAAGACCGTGTTCGGCGCAGTGGGCGTGCTCGCTCTTTTGGGCATCCCCGTTGTTCTGTGGATGCGCCACCGCGCCCTGAAGAGCGCAAGGCGTTCTGGGCACGCGTGGGGCGATATTCTGGAAGACGGGTCCGCAAGCAGCGCGCCTGACGGCTGGGAGGATATCTCGTCACGCTTCATTGATGACTTCATCCCTGAAATCGATGAGGATCAACAAGAAAAGGCGCATAGCGGAAGCGTCCGAATGGTAGCCGAAAGCCCTTCGGGAACTCTGGATGTCGTAGAAGAAGGCGTACGGGTGATCGAGGAAGAAAGGCGTGAAGTCGTTGATGAAGATGAGGTTCTTCCTCCCGAAGGCGGAGCTCCCCCTGAAGATGGCGAAGTGCCTGCGCCTGGCGTGAGTGAAGCGTCCGCCTCGGAGCCGGACGCTCCCTGGTGGGAGGGATTGTCCGATCCCCACGAAGAGGAAAACCCCCGCGGGGCGGATGAGTTGCCGGACGCCGCCCTGGACGAGCCGCCCGGTTCGCAGGAGCAAGTCGACCGCGAAACGCGGTTCGAGGATGTTCTCGCCGATGAAGAAATTCTGGAGGCCGCCGAAGCAAACCCGGGCGTGGACGTTCCTATGCGTGTGCGGATTCCCGCGGTCAGCCAGGTTCGCGACGACGCGGTTTCCGGAGATGATTCGCCGGATGTGGAGGAAGAAGGCGCGGAGGAGGTTCTTCGCCTCACGGGTGAGGGCGAAGGCGTGGATGAGGCTGAGGCTCCCGCTGAACCTGCGCGTGAGGTTCGATCTGATGATGAGGTCGCGGAAGCCGCTCGGGAATCGCAGCCGGAACCACAATTCGAAGTGCAAGATGACGAGCCGCTGCCGCATCAACCGGAAGAACCGGTTCTCACGGAAGGTAGATCCGATGAGGCTTCTCCCGATTCGCAAGTCCTTGAACCCGAAGAGGCGCCTGCGGCCCCGGATCCGGCAGAAGAACCCGCGCCTGCGTCCGTTTCCGAGGAAGATGTCCTTTCCGTCATTCGGCGTGAACGCGCCGAGGATGACGCTTTTTCTCAAAGCGATGCCTTGCACGAGGAATCCGAGGGAATGGAAGACGCCGAGGCGCTTGATTTTCCTGCGGAAGAAGATGCGGGACAAATTGCTTCTGGCGCAGCGTTGCCGACGACCGCCTCGCCTGAGGCTCCGGCGAACACGCCCTCTGAATTGATACGCGAACTCGTGGCGGATATTTGTCCGGGAGAGCTGCTGCTGGCGGAAAACATGGAGCAAAAGCTTCCCGCCTGGGCGCCGGGCGTGGTGAACGCCGCCGGTATCGATCTCGGCCAACGCGAGAGAACCCGGCAGACGCCGGCGGCCGAGGAATATCTGCGCCTGGCCATTCTGGAGATGATACTGGGGCACAACGAAGATGCGACGGACCACCTCAAGGAGTCTTTGCGTCGCGCGAGTCGACTCGCGCCCGTTCTTAACGCGCTGGCTGTGGCTTCTTATCTGCGGGATAAAGTGGAACCCGCGATTTCCTATTCCCGCGAGGCTTTCCGCGAAGCGGGACGCGACGTTCCCGTACAGGCGGTGGTCTCCAGAAATATGGGGTATTTCTACCAGAGTAAGGGCGATCACGAGAGAGCGGCGGAATCCTACGAGAAGGCGCTCGCCTATATCGGTCCGCAGGGAGAGATCGATCAACTCTCCACCCTACGCATGCGGGTCGGTCGGTTGTTCCGCCGTCTGGGGGATAAGGAAAAAGCCAGGGAACACCTTTCCGAGGCGGCGCACCTGTTCCACAGATTGGGGGACAAACGCAACGAGGCGCGGGCGCACACCGCGCTGGCTTCCGTCTTGACGGAGACGGGCGAGTACGAAGCGGTGCAGGTGAGCCTGGATGAAGCTCTGAACCTTTGCCAGAAAATCGGGGACAAGGCGGGCGAAGCCCTGGTGTACTCTCAGATGGGGGTGAGCTTTGCGGCGCAGGAGCAATTCACGCGCGCGCTTCGATATTACGAGAACGCCTTGCGCCTGAATCGCGGACTCGAAAACAGAAAAGGCGAGGCGGCGAATCTGAGCGGTATGGGGAACATTCATTATGCGCGGGGCGATTTGCCCGAAGCGCGCGAAGCGTATGAGGCGTCCCTGGAGATCAACCGCGAACAAGGGAGTATTCTCGCTCAGGGAGTAGCGCTCGGGAGCCTGGGCCGGGTGCATTTCGAGGCTCGGGAGTGGGAGGCGTCGCGCGAATACTTGAGCGAAGCACGCCGCATCTTTCAGGACCTCGATGCCACGGAAGCTCTCGAAAGCATTATGGAAATGCTCCGGGCGCTGGAGAAGCGCACCGTTGGGAGATGACGGTATCTACGGCGAATCTTCGCCCAGCGCGAATTTCTCGATCAGCCTGCCGTATACGCGGGAGGCTTTTTTCAGCGAATCGATTTCGATGAATTCATCGGGCGTGTGGGCTTGTTCGATGTTTCCCGGACCCAGGAGAAAGCAGTTTCGGCTGCCGGTTTGAGATGCGGCCATTCCTGCGTCCGAATAATAGCTCACCCCCGCAGGTTCCGGTTTGGCCCCCAGGATTTCTTCCAAAGTCTCGAAAATGAGTCTCGCGCCCGCGCTGTCTGTGTCCGCCGTAATAGGCGGGCGGTCCGCAATGGTGGCGCGCAGGGAGAATTCGACCCCGCTCACCCGCTCGCAGGCCTCGGTGGCTTTCTCGTGAATGATTTGCTGGATATCCGCCGTCCGCAGGGGAGGGACGAAGCGTGAGTCTATCTGGAGCGCGCATCTCTCGGAGACCACGTTGGTCTTGTGGCCTCCCTCGATGATGCTGGTGACCATGGTGCATCGTCCCAGCAGGGGGTCTTCGTAGGGGAGTTGCGCCACCGCTTCCTGAAGCGCCACCACGGCGTGGGATGCGGCGTGAATCGCGTCCGCACCCATGTGGGGCGCCGCGGCGTGGGCGCTCTTTCCTCTGAAGGCGAGTTCGAACCACATGGCGCCCTTTTGCGCCGTCACCAAAGCGAGTTCGGTCGGTTCGCAGGAAATTACGATGTCATCGGCATGGATGTGCCCGCTCGCAATGGCCGCCTCGGTGCCTATCATGCAGCCGCTTTCCTCATCCACCACCATGCAACAGCGTACCGTGCCCTTCGCCTTCGCGCCGCCCTCGATTCGTCTCTTGAGGAATTCGACTGCCGCGAGGCTGGCGGCGATGCCACCCTTCATGTCGCAGCTTCCGCGGCCCCAGATTTTCCCTTCCTCCTCAGTCGCGAGAAGAGGCTCGCGCGACCAGCCTTCGCCCACAGGTACGGTATCCATGTGATTGAGAAAGACGAGGGCCGGGCCGCCTCCCGAGCCTGTGATCTCCGCCGTCACGTTCTCGCGCCTCTCGGCGACGCGCTCGCGCACAACCTCGAGACCGATGCCCCGGAAAAACGCCTCCATCCGGTCCGCCATGGCGAATTCATCGCCCGTGGGATTCTCGCTGGGAATCGCGATCAGCTCCTTGGTGAGTGAGACGGTTTGCGCCTCTATGGCCGCATCCAAGTTTTATCTCCTGATGGTAAAGGTCGGGAGAGCATCATGCCGCATTCTGAGGGAATTGTGTATGCGCCGGCTTACGCGGGTTCGAGTAGAAGCCTCATGAGGGATGCGAAATTCCGCCCCGGCGTGATGTTCCCGAGGCATACGGCTTCTTTGGCTCCGGTTGCGCTCGGCAGGTTGTTCTCCTCTCCGCTGAGCGTGCCCCACGCCAGCAAGGCGAAACAGACGGCCTCGACGGCATCGGGCGAGACGCCCCGTGCGTCGCTCTTTGCGAGGCTTGGATTGCCCAGGGAATCGTCCAGGCGGCGCATGAGGGTATTGTTGTGGACGCCGCCGCCGCCGACCACCACCTCGGCGAGCGGCGGGTCGGTTGGCAAGAAGTCCCGAATCGCATCCGCAACGCACGAGGCGGAAAAGGCGGTGAGCGTGGCGATGGCGTCTTTCAGGCCGCCGCCGCGTGAGGCCATGCGTTCGATGACCTGCTCGACGAACGCCTCGCCGAACGTCTCCCTGCCCGTGCTTTTGGGTGGCTTTCGTTTCAGGTAGGGGTGTCGGCGAAGTTCGGCCAGGGTTTCAGTGCATACGCGGCCCGCCGCCGCCAGGTCGCCGCCCGTGTCGTGGTTTTTCTCCCCGTTCGTGATCCGCTGCGCGAGAGCGTCGAGCGTCATGTTCGCGGGTCCGCAATCGAAGCCGAAAACGCCCTCCGCTCCCACGGGAGGGAGATAGGTGATGTTCGAGATGCCGCCCAGGTTCAAGAAGGCGGAGGCGGCGGATTCGCGGCCGAAGAGAATCCGGTGCGCCCAGGGGGTCAGGGGAGCGCCCGCGCCGCCTGCGGCCACGTCGCGTGCTCTGAAATCGCTGACGCAGGTGATTCCCGTGCGCTGGGCGATGAAGGCGGGGTCGCCTATCTGAAGGGTGGAGGGGAGCAGCGGCCCGCACGCTCCCTCCGCCCCTTCCGGCAGATGGCGCACCGTCTGGCCGTGGCTGCCGATGAAGTCGATTTTTTCAAGCCGGGCGCCGGAGCGCGACGCTACTTCAAGCGCGGCCGAGGCGAAGGCTTCGCCCACCTCCCGGTGCAGGGAGCATATCTCGTCCGTCAGGGCGCCCGCCTCGCCCCCGGCGCGCAGGAGCCGTTCTCTTAAGTCCCTCGGGTAGGGAGCGGCGTGAAAGCCCAGGGTTTCGACTTGCGCCCGCGCGCCCGGGAGAATCCGCACCAGAGCGGCGTCCACGCCATCGGCGGAGGTTCCCGACATCAGGCCGATGGCCATGAGAGAGGGCGAGTCGTTCATGAGGGGGGCGTTCCCCCCCGCTTCGAGCGGTTCGCCTCCCCGTAGATTCTCTTGTATTCGTGGTAGTAGCCCAGAACCCTTTTCACGTAGTTTTTCGTTTCCTGGTAGGGGATTTCCTCGATGAAGATTTCTATCGGTTTGTTGCGTCCGGCCTCCCACCATCTTTTGACGGGTCTGCGGCCCGCGTTGTAGCTCGCTATCGCGGGAACGAGCGCGCCGTCGAACTCGCGAATGAGCGCGCCCAAATGTCTCGCGCCCAGGCGGGTGTTGATGACCGGGTCGAACAGGTCGCTCACGGACTTGATGCGGACTTCGTGTTTTCTCGCGAGCCTGCGTCCGGTCGAAGGCATGAGCTGCATCAGTCCCATCGCGCCTGCGGGAGAGAACGCGCGGGGGTCGAAGGAACTCTCCGCCCTGATGACGGCGTTCACCAGATAGGGATCCGCCCCTCCGGGTTCTTTTCTTTTGACGAGGAGAGGATAGACGATTTCCCAGAACTCCCTCGGCAGGTCGCTTCCGCCCGCGCGCACCGCATCCCAAAACGATTCATTGATCAGGTATATCGCGCGGTGGCTCTGGCCCGCTTCCGTGAAGGCGCGCGCCGCGTGGTAGCGCGAATATGGGGATGAGCCGAGGCGGCGGTATTCCTTGGCGGCGAGTTCATGAAAACCCATTGAGGAGAGCAGCGCGGCCATCTCTCGAACTCGAGCGCTTTTCGGAGGAAGCCGCAGCCACTCGCGGTAACCGGCCTTTCCCAAAGAGGGGGGCTTCGTCATGCCCGGGTCTCCTTCGCGTGCGAGACGGGTGATGGCGCGAAGCGCGAGTTGTCCGTAATAGCGGTGGCGATGTTCTCTGGCGCATGCGCGATATTGGGCGAGAGCGCTCTTTCGCTCACCCGTTCTTTCCGCCGAGACGCCGGCCCAGTAAAGGGCGGAGGAGACGAGCCAGTGGTCGGGATATTTGGCCTTCATCCGGGAGAATGCTTTGAGCGCGCCGCGAAAGTCTCTGGATTGAAAGCGAATCCAGGCGAGTTGGAACAGCGCCTTGGGCGCCAGCGTTGAGCGCGGGTGTTTGGCGATTACCTTCTTGTAATAGCGCGCGGACTTTTTGAAATTGCGGTCGTCCTCGTACACGCGGGCGAGGAGGTAGCGCGTCTTCGCCGCCCATTTTCCTTTTTGAGACTCCTTGAGCAGGCGATGCGCCTGTTTTTCGAAGGCGGGCTGGTTTCCTTTGCGCAGGTGGTTTCTGGCCAGAAAATACCGCGCCTCCGCGCGCCTTGCGCTGCCTGCGGCGTAGTGCCTGATGGCGTGCCTGAGGGCGGGGTCCGCCTGTTTCGTTTTGCGCAGGGAGAACAGCGCGAGCGCTTCGTTGAATACGATGCCCTTATGGTAGTGGGTGTGGGAGTAGAATTTCGGAAACCGGCGCTTCAGGTCCCGCAAACCTCTCAATGCCTTTTCGAAGTGGTACCGCTTTCGTAGGAGTCTGGCGCGTTCGTAGTGATCTCTGGGCCCCGGTTTTTTGAGCGACGGAGAGAGGGCGCCGCCGATTCCCAGTGAGCGTCTTAGCGCCCTTCGCGCGCTCGGGTGTTCTGGATGCCGCCGCCACAACTCCCGGAACGCGAGCGCGGCCCCCCGGTTTTTCCGAGCGGCGCGGAGCGCTTTGGCGCGTCTGAGCAGAAAATCAGGCGCCTCGTAGCTTTTCGGAAACAAGAGGAGGTAGCGCTTGGCGATCTTCGCCGCGCGCAGAGGCCGTTTCTCCTCCCGGTGGATCTGGATCAACTCCTTGTAGACGAAAGGCGGCTCGGGAGCTTTTTTTCCTTTTTTGATCAACCTCTCAAGCGCGTGCCTGGCAATGCCGTTATCCTTGGCTCCTAGAGCGGCTTTCGCCAAGAACAAGAGCGAGTAATTCTCGAGCGCGGGAATCCGCTCGAGCGCCTTTTGGAACGCCTTGACCGCCGGACGGTACTGCTCGAGCTTCAAGTGGGCGTGTCCCAACAAGAAAGAACGCCTGCCGCCCAGGTCCGTTTTTCCCCGGCGCAGCAGTCGGATGAGTTCCTCGTATCGCTCCTTCGCCAGGAGTTTTTCGATCCTTGCGGGCAGGGCCGTGCGTACGGCTTTGTTTTCGAGCGGCGGCTTTGTCGCGGGCGCGGGGCGCTCCTTCGGCGCAGATGAGACGATCGCCGGGAGCAGAAACACCCCGAAGACGGCGACGGTGCAGGCTCGCGATTTCATATCGGATTTTCGTTTGTTGATTTTCATTCCCCCCGGCGCTCGAATTCGGCCTGTACGGCTTGTCGTGCTCCTTCATCGAGAAGAAAGTCCGCCCCCGTCATCGCCAGCGCCTTGGCGCCCGTGAGCAGGACACCCCTTCCCTCCGCCCCCGCCGATGCTTCGGCGAATTCAGGCGTATGCGCGGAAACGCCCAAAGGTACCATCCGTATTTGCGGGTGAATGGTGGGCGTTTGCTGGCTCACGTTTCCCACATCAGACGAGCCCATTCGCAGCGGCGGCGGTGAATCGGGTTCGTGAACGCCGAGAAGTTTCAGGTTATTCAGGAACAAAGACGCCAGAGGGGCGTTGCCCCGCATGGGGGCGTAGGTGATGGGGTTCTTCACCGTCTCGAGTTCCGTCCCCGTGGCCAGCGCCGCGCCCTCCGCGCAGGCGATGACCCGCGGAACCAGAGCATCGAGTCCCTCGATCGTTTCGCTCCTCACGAAAAACCACGCGGAGGCCTTATCGGGGATGATGTTGGGCGCCTCCCCGCCCTCGGTAATAACACCGTGCACGCGATCGCTCCGGGGCAGTTGCTGGCGGAGCAGGGAGACGGCGTTGAAAGTAGCGACGAGGGCGTCGAGCGCGTTGACGCCTTGCTCGGGCGCTGCGGAGGCGTGGGCGGCGCGTCCCCTGAAGTGAAAACGAAGCTCCGAAAGCGCGAGAAGCTTGATATCGGCCCTGGTCTCGTCCGATGGGTGTATCATCATGGCGGCTCCGACTTCCCGGAACATGCCGGCTTGCGCCATCAGGACCTTGCCGCCTCCGCCCTCTTCTCCGGGTGTGCCGAAAACGGTGACGCCTCCGTATTCGGGGCCGAGCGTTTCTTTGAGCGCGGTGCCGGCGGCCGCGCCGGCGACCCCGATGATGTTATGCCCGCAGGCATGACCGAGTCCGGGCAACGCGTCATATTCCGAGAGAAACGATACGGATGGTTTTTTCTCATTCACGGCGGGCCTGTCGGCTCGAAACGCGGTCGGCAGATTCGCCACGCCCCGGGTGAGGGCGAATCCTCCATTTTCCAAATAGGCGCACAGACGTTCGGCCGCGCGGTGTTCTTCGAGGCTCAGTTCAGGGTCTGCGTGAATCGCTAGAGAAAGCGCCCACAGCGCGTCCGCCTCATCGTCGATCAGCTTCGATATGGCGGTTTTCGCCTCGTGAATATCCACTCCAGGGTACCCCTCTAGGGGTGGGCGGGAGGCTCATTATCACCAGCGTTTGGAGGAGATGTCAACGATTTGTAGCGGCTCGTTTGGATTGACGGGAACCGGCGAAAGGGGCGATACTGCACGCTCCGCTCAGAAGGAGAATAGACTTGCTCCCGTTTTTGGCCGCGGCCGCCCTGCCGGCGGGCGATTCCGCGCCGCTCGCATCGCTTCAAGAAGAAATGGACGTGATTACCTTGGCCACCCAATCGGGCGGCATGGTGTTTTTCGTTTTGCTGGTGCTCGTTTTCTTCTCTCTTTCATCCTGGGCCATCATCATCTGGAAGTTCTGGGAGCTTCGAGGAGCAAGGCGGCGCTCGGCGATGTTCGTCGAGGCGTTTTGGCGCTCCAAGCGCCTCGACAGGCTGTTCGCGGAACTCGACGAGCACGAGAACAGTCCGGTAGGGGAGGTGTTCGCCGCGGGCTATCAGGAAGCGGAACAGGTGCTGAAAACGCGCGCGCGGGAGGGGGAGGAGGATTCAAGTGTTCTCACTTCGGAAATGACGGGAGTGGAGAGCGTCGAGCGCGCGCTGAGGCGCGCAGCGAACGAGCAGGTGAGCAGGCTCGAGCGCATGCTGACCTTTCTGGCCACCACTGCGAGCGCCACGCCGTTCATCGGGCTCTTCGGCACGGTGTGGGGAATCATGAATTCGTTTCGGGAAATCGGCGCCAGGGGTTCCGCCGGTCTCGCCATCGTCGCGCCGGGAATCAGCGAGGCGCTCATCGCCACGGCGCTCGGCCTGCTGGCGGCTATTCCCGCCGTGATCGCCTATAATCACTACCAGGGTCGCGTGAAAGTAATTGCGGATGAAATCGAGAACTTTACGGCGGATTTCCTGAATCTGGTCGGCCGCCATTTCATGCGTTTATGACGAGCGGAGCTTCTCGTGGCCGTTAAGCTGAATCGTGGTTCGAGCATCTCGGACATCAACGTCACGCCGCTTGTGGATGTGATGCTGGTGTTGTTGGTGATTTTTATGGTTACGGCGCCCCTGCTCGAAACGCAGAACCAGGCCGTGAACGTGGAATTGCCGCAAGTGCAGGCGGCGATATCAAACGTGGCCGAGGATGCCGTCGTCATCACGTTGGACAAAAAACGCGACATGTATATAAATGATAATCCGCTGGTCGCCACCGAGTTGAAAGAGAAGCTCACGGTGCTCTTCAAGGACAGGAGGCGAAAGGAAATCTTTCTCAGGGCGGATCGCGCAGTTCCTTATGGCGAAGTGGTCAAGGTCATGGCCATCATTCGCGCGGCGGGCATCAACCGCCTCAACATGGTGACCGACCCCCTGGAATCCTCTCGGGGCGGGCGTCGCAGACGCTGAGATGTCAGTGGCCTCATGAATAACAAACCGCAGTTTTCGCAAGATTCCAATTCCTCAGGCGCACGATCGCCCCGCTCTGGCGCGAGCCTTCGGGACGCGAACGGAAAGAGGGGCGGTTTGCTCCGCGACCACCGGTTTCTCAGAGCGCTGGCCGCTTCCGTTATTATGCACGCCTCTCTCTTCGTTTGGGTGAGCCTGGCGCCCTCTCAGCCGAAGTACCGGTTTTTCGGGAGCGGAACGGCAGTCAGCCTGGTGGGGGCGGATGAAATCCCGGGCGGTTCGGCGCGGGGAAAATCCGGAGATCGACTCGAGGACCTGGAAGCGCCTGTTCCGCAAAAAGGGCCGGATGAGGGGACGAAGAAGATAACGGCGCCGGAGAAAAAACCCGCGCCCGCCAAGGTGAAGAAGAAAAAGGTCGTCAAGAAGAAGCCTCCCAAGGAAGTGCGGCGCATCAAGGCCAAGAAGGACGATAAAAGCAAAAAGATTGTGCGGAAAAAGAAAAAGCGCGACCCAGTGCGCGAAGCGCGGCTCAAGCGGATACGCGATCGTAGAGAGCGCGCCAGACGCTGGCGCAATCGTTTCAAGAAAAACGAAGGCAAAACGCCGGTAAAACCGAAAAAGCGCCCCCGCGATGACTGGAAGAGCGATGATCGCCTGGCGAAAGCGGACCTCGCGCCCAAGAGCCGGGCGCCTTTGAAGGGATACGCCGGCGAGGGGGGAGGCGACGGCCAGGGCGGCGGCAGCCGCGCGGGCGGCAGCGGCGGCGTCGCACGTACGGACAAGGAGAGATACTATGGGCTTCTGGCGGAGCGTATTCGGGGTTTCTGGACGGTGCCGCCCGGTATTGCAGATTTAAGCCGACTCAAGACCGACGTCGCGATAGACGTGGACCGAGGGGGGAATTACCGCAATTTGCGGGTCGTACGCTACAGCGGGAACCACATTTACGATCAGGCGGCGCTGCGCGCCGTGCAGCGGGCCGCAGAACCCTCCCTGCCCAAACCGCCCGATACGATAAGGGAAAACTGGCTTTTGCTCGGTTTCCGGTTCTGCGGAAGGGATTTTTGCCGTTGATGCGAGAAAAAAATCAAACCAGATCATACAAGCGGGAGGGCCGGATGCTTCGCCGAGTGGTTTTTCTCATCATCATGATTTTCTCATGGCCACAAGCCGCGGAAGCCGCGCGCGAATTCATTGACATCTACTCCCCCACAGCCAGAAAGATTCGATTGGCTATCCCTGAGTTTCGACCCCTCGATACCGAGCGTGACCCGCTGGGCCTCAAAATGGCGCAAGTCATTGAATCCGATCTCAAGCGCAGCGGCTTGTTCTACATCGCCAACCGCAAAGGCTATCTGGAAAACCCCATGCGCGCGGGGATTCGAAAAAACGAGCAACGCTTCTCCGACTGGAGCAAGGTCATCAAGGTGGAATACCTCGTCAAGGGCGGCTACACCATTTCGGGAAAAACCATCACCGCGGAAGTCTATCTGTACGATACGCTCCGCTCCGCCCAGGAGATTGGCAAGCGGTATCGCTACCCCAGGAGCGGCTGGCGTT
>JAPPHK010000270.1 GCA_028820795.1 Nitrospinota bacterium
TCGATACGCGGCTTCGCCGCTACTCAGGATGAGGCGGAGAGGGGTTTTTCAACAATCCCCTACTGCAGTATTGGATGATGTATCATTGAAACGCATCGCCACGCTGCCGCACAAAGGTAAGAGGTTACACAGTGCCCGAAAAACACTCCAGAAACTCATCTTTCGCATTTCTCCTCATCGGCGCATTGATGCTCTGCGCGGCAGGCCTCCCTCTTGCGGACGCGAGAGAATGCTCCTTCGGCCCCTATACGGGACGCTGCCGCGACATCGGGCTGATGCGCTCGCTCAAGCGCGACGCGGAAAAGCTGGTATCCGCGCGCTCGATCCTCTGGGTGGAGGCGGGCTATCTTTCGGCTGATGAGGCAAGCGACCTGCACCAAAGGATAGACGCCGGCATCGAGGCCGTCGAGAAATTCCTGGGCATTCCATTCTCACGCAAGGCCTACGGACAGGAGAAAATCGAGTTCTTCGTCCACGGCCGCCGCGCGCCCTCACACACCATCACGGCCTACAGCCCGCGAAAGTACATGCACCCCGTGGTGTTCCTCTCCTTCGCCAAGGGGAGGAGAACACCCTATCTCCACGAGACGGTCCACATCATCGCGTGGGACTGGAACGCGCTATGGCTCAAGGAGGGCCTGGCCGTTCACCTGAACGACCGCCTGGGCGGCTACGCCGCCTTCCCCAACTTCGGGGAACCGGTGGATGATTTCGCAGGACGCGTTTTGAGACGCGAGTTCCCGCCCGCCATGGAAGCGCTCGACCTCGTGGGCGAGAACGGGATTCCCAGATTCGAGAACAGGGCCGTGCGGCGCATGTTCTACGTCCTCTCGGGTTCCTACGCCGGCTATCTTCTGCGCGAGTGGGGGGTCGAGAAGTTCATGCGCGTCTACGCCGCCAAGGACGCGGAGGCCGCTATCCTCAAGGAGACGGGAAAACCCGCCTGGGGGTGGAAGGAGGCGTGGCTGGGCGGGGTGAGGTAGAACTGGCCTGCCCGAAGAGGGAGGGATTGCGGTTTGGCGAAAGCGGTGAGAGAAACTCAAGGGTCATTGTTTCGTGTGCTTCTGTAAAATAAATCTGGGAAAACAATACAAAATGCAAGAGCCGAAAGGACAACACTTTATTCCCGAAATGTTATTATGCCGATTCACTGACGAAAACGGGAAGTTATATTGTTTTCGTAAGGACTCTCCGGATAAAGTATTTGAATCTACTCCCAAGAATGCCTTTAAGAAAAGACACCTCCACACCCAGTTCAACGAACATGGTGAAAAGGATTTTTCGGTGGAGACGGAACTGTCCAAGCTAGAAGGACAAGCAGACGAGGCAATCGAAAAAATAATCCAAGCGGCTCGGCTCGGAAGACCACCAAGCCTGACATCCAATGAAAAAAAGGTGTGGGATAATTTTCTAGGTCGCCAATGGGTACGAACATTAAAACACAGAGACGAAATGCAAAATCCGGCCTTTATTGCTGAAGCTCTAACAAATTTTGAAAATGATGTCCGCCCACTAACCGATGATGAGCGCGAGAAGTTTAATGACCCCAAAGAGCAACCCAGACTAATGAAAAACATATGGGCGAGAAACGTAGTTGGAACACCGAATCCAGAACTAATAGAAATACTTGAAAAAAAAGGTGTCGAGATCAGAAAAATTCTGAGCCCAAAATGGAGTTTTATCATAGGTAGTTACCCGATTCTTATTGTCCATGTTACACAGAGCGAAGGAACTGATATTAGGGACACGAATGTTGGAGTTTTGTTGCCAATTTCCCATGACGTGATTGTGACGGCTGCATTCTCTCATGGTGAAGAAAGATTCGTTGAGATTGATGAAATGCTTGAGATTCGGCAGATAAACAAAGCCATCTTCAATCAAAGCGATATGATTGCGGGACGTTCGCGAGAATTGATTGAATCTTTGGCTGGTGTACGCAAAAAAAGCGTTTAGGGTCTATTACCCGCTAAGCCTATTCCCCAAGAAACGCCGAAATCCGCTCCTTGAGCGCGTCCCGATCTTTCATCTCGCATTCCCAGATCACCAGCACATCCCAGCCCATTTCGCGAAGGAGTCTCTGATTCTGCACGTCACGCTCCTTGTTACGCTTGAGTTTGGGAATCCAGTAGTCTCTACTCGACTTTGGGGATCGCGCTCCCCTCGGGCAAGCGTGCTGATGCCAGAAGCACCCATGCACGAAGATGACCTTGCGTTTTGCGGGGAATACCAAATCTGGCTTGCCGGGGAGGTCCTTGCGATGCAGACGATAACGGTAACCCATGCCGTGCGCCAGACGCCGCACGATCATTTCCGGCCCCGTATCGTGGCCCTTGACCGCCCGCATCGTCCGGCTGCGATCCTCGGGCCGCTCGGCCATTCCTAGATTTCGATCTTGAGGCTAGGGTCGGTTTCTACTTCCTCTACAATCTCGTTATAGCGGCGCACTAACCGAGCAACCGCCCCGCGCCGCTCCGTCTCCTCGAACTCACTCCATTCGTAGAGGTTCAGAGCCACGAACTGCTCAATCTCGAAAACATCGATCCGCTCGGCCAACTCCGCGTTCTCTGCCAACCCTTCGGCGACCGCAACGCCATTTCGTATGGTTACGAGAACCGGCTTGCGGCCACCGTCCAGATTATTCCGGCATCGTTCGATGACCGATTCGCCGGGGGTGGTAGTGACATGAATCGCCACGTCCCCGATGGGGAAGTCCCCGGCGTGATCACCCGGCGCATCCGCCGTCGAAAAGCTGCGATGCTCGACCTTTCCAAGTCCGAGCGCACAGTCGAGTTTCGCGCCGACGAGATGCTGGAGCACCGCCCCGGCGGAGTTCACACCGGGAGATTCCTTTTGACGCTCGACCGCCTGCTCTAGAACGTCTCGAACAACGCGCCGCAGACCGTGCGAAGCGTCTAGCCTAATCCTGAACGGCTGACTAGCGAAAAAGGCGCGAACGCAATCGACCCAATACGCCTCTATCGCATCGACATTCGCCATACCTTGCTCATGCAAATCGTTTAGCAAGGCGACGTATTCCCGCATGTTTTTCACACTGTTCCGGCTCGTACGCCCGCCCTCGGCGGCCAAGACGCGATCAATCCTATGCCGTTTCAGAACGGATTGAACTCCCGCTTTTCCAAGGCCGCGCACCTGCCCGCCGCCTTCCGTCACAAGCGTTTGCTGATCGAGCGGAAGCCCCTCCTCGCGCACATGGTTGGTCACGACGAGCGCAACGGACAGAGGGCCTTTGCCTTTGAAATTGTGATCCGAAACGAATCGATCCAGAACTTGCTGGATATTGGCGGGCATGGGTTCAGGCCACTTTCGCTCCCGCCGTCTCGGAAGCGGCGAGAACGGGTTCCAGAATGTTTTTTGCGATATGCCGAATCACCGGAACCACCAAGCCGTCCCCGGCCAAGTGGTAGGCTTCGTTGTAATTATCCGGCAACGTGTAATCTTCGGGTAGCCCCATCAGCCGCGCCGCCTCACGCGGGGAGAGCAACCTCGATCGCGCCTCGTCGCCTTCAACGATCATGATCGTCTGCCGGCTCGAGCCGCCCAAGGGCGTGCGGAGGCATCCGGCAACGCCATCGAAGCGGATTTCCGCCCTTTGCGTCCGGGCGTGTGCGTTTGTATATGGTTCCGACCATTCGCCGCCCAATCCGTTTCGCAGCCTCGACTTTCGCCAGATTCACCGGACTCATCATATCGAGCAGCTTCCGGGTTTCTTCGAGAGAATGCCAATGTACGCCTCTAGGATTTTCTTCAACTAAATCCGCTAAAACCTTAAGGCGTCTCGGTGGCGAGGGGAGGCGCCACCACAACCAGTTATCCTGCATCCAGCGAGGGAGACGACGATATGCCTCAATCAACGCTCTCGTTCGCCATCGTTCATCCGGCACTGTGGAAGTTAGCTCCTCAGGGATCGCCCGATCATCTCTGGCGGCGATGATAAACAACCGGGGCCGTGATTGAGGAACGAAATGAACCGCGTCGATAACGAGCGCTCCGAAACGATAGCCCGTCTCGGCGATAGCGGCTCCGATAGTCGTAAAATCCTCACCCCCGTGCGAAGTCAAAGCGCCGCTCACGTTCTCCAGAACGATGATGGACGGCGCGCGGTTCTCGGCTCTCAAAGACTTCATGAGATTCCAGAAAGGCCAGAAAGTACCTGAGCGCTCTCCGCTAAGGCCAGCCCCCGAGCCAGCCAGCGATAGGTCCTGGCAGGGAAACGACGCCCAAGCCAGGTCGGCGACTCGGGGCAGATGCGCAGTTGTCAGTTCAGCTACGTCCGCCAGCCGAAACTCCGAATCGCCCCAGTTGCGGGCGTAACTCGCGGCTTTCTTCGGGTCGTTGTCGTTGGCGAACAGGCACGACCACTCAGGACCCAAGCCCATACGGGCCATTCCTCCTCCTGCGAAGAATTCATAAAATCCGATCATGCGCCACGCCTCGTTGTCATCTTGTGTCACCACTTATAATTTCGCTTAAATTTCGCCTATTCTCTCTCATTTCGGCCCGACGCGCAAATGGCTGCTACAGACACGCCAGCTTCAGAAACGCGAGTCGTTTCCTTCGTCTCCGTCTCGGACAAACCTAGTGGTCTAATCGGGCGGTATGTTCAATCGGCAGGAACATAATCAACATAAGCCGGAGGGAGCAGATCCGTCAATTGCAGTGCGAGGCAAAGGCTTCTCGATTCCCCACGTAAAAAGAAAAGCCCCCCGGTTTCCCCGAGGGGCTTGGGTCGTTTCAGGCTTGCCTGCTAGAAGCCGGGATCCTCGTCGCGTGTACGGTACATCGCTTGATCTCCTTTCAGCGGCCGGGTAATTACAGAATTACCTAACTGATTGAATTATTCCATTTCCGGCATAGATTTTCAAGACCCTGATAAAGACGGTTCCCCCTTCGGTTCCTCAGGTCCGCAATCCAGGGCTCGAATACGTCATAATAACGTAAACCATTTGTCTGGAACAGCTCACGGATGGTCTCTTCGTCGACAAAGCCTTTATCGACCAACACCGCCAAGTCTTCGAGGTAATTCAACACATTCGTTATATTCAATTCGAGAATTTCATTGTCTTTGATTTCCTCTTGTATAATTTTCAGCCTCTCCTCCCTCGGTTTGGCGGCAATCGGTTTGATTAGCCCGATAACGGCTTTTTTGGAGTCGAAAAAACTTGCCGTATTCCATTCAGAGGTTAGAGACATTGTGCGGGTCATTTGCTCGGATTCCACATTCGCATAAACGCTTTGAGCGATGTAAAAGGCGCTGACGATCGCGGATGCTGCGCCAACGGCAATGGCGATAAACGTCGCCAACTCCTTATGAGCAGGCAGGAAGAAATACACACCCACGATCACTCCTACGAAGATAATGGCAACCAAGCCAATATGGACCGTGAACCTGCGCTCGAGTTTAAGATTGAAATCGAATGCTTTGGAAAAATCTCTCGACAATTGCGGACCTCCATGCGAATGCGTCCATGCGGCAATTCACTCGGGGTCCTCTGGCAACTCATTTGAATGGCTAAACGTTCACCAAATATACCTCTTTCCGCTCAAATCTCAACCTCATCCCGCGTTGCTCCCGCCCGATAGGAATGAAAAGGATTGCTGACCCTTCTCCTCCATCAGTCGCAACCCCTCCCTGAACGCTCGCAATTCCTCCTTGAGTAGTCGGGGTTGACTACTCCCGCATCCCGCCGAATTTCCATTCCAGGTCGTGCGGGAACTCCTCCGTCATCTTCTCGACGTAGGCGAGCACGTCCTCGCGGCGGAAGCGCGCGCTCTTGAAGGAGGGGTGGCCTTCGGGCTGTTTGACGCCCGCGCGCGGGGGCGGGCGGCGCAGGTAGACGGGCCTGAGGCAGGGCGCGTCGCTCGCGCAGTCCTCGGCGATGATGGCGTCGAGCGTGCGGTAGCTCTTGAAGCCGAGCACCTTGGCGAGCATGGGTTTTGTGAGAAACGCCTCTTCCTCGAGAATCCGGCGCGGCGTCCTCGAATCGAGCGGGGCCTGTTTGGCGCGCCGCTTGCGCGTGCGCGTCTTCTTGGCGGGCGGCATCAGCGGAGCGCCTCCGTGAGCGGGAGGAGGACCAAGTCGCGGCGGCGGGCCTTCTTCATTTTGACGAGGGCGTCGGCGCGGGCGCGGGCGGATTCGACGTTCGGGCAGATGAGGCGCACGCCTCTATCGCGGGTGCGGTCGCGGTAGACGAGGAGGGCCGCTTCTTCGGGCACGCCGAAGCCCTCATCCACCAGATCGGCCAGCGTGCGCTCGTGGGTTCCGATGAGGGAGACCGCTTCGCTCATGACGACGCTCCCGGGTTCGGCAGTAGTGATTTTCATGACGCCTCCATGAAGAGAAGTAAGAAGTGCCCGGATGACCCGCGCGGTCTTGAAGGTGCGTTGCCATCGATGGGCGGCGTCCCGCGGGCGGTTCGAGACGCCGTGTTCGGAGGGAAAGATGGTGGGGCGTTGCGGGGCGGATCATCCGGGCGAAGTGAATTTCTGAAAATATCGATAAATTTAGATAAATTCACGGGGTTTTTCGATAAATTCACGGAATTTCCTTTGTTCCTTATAAACAATGAAATATCAAATAGATATAATGCACATCCCTTAACGAATGATATTCTTTTTAACACATAAAGCAGAAAGAATATATCTATATAAATCCATATTGTCAATATTAATTATTCATATTTATTTATTTCTGGGTACGCAACGGACAAGGTGTCGATATGAAAGGAGATGCGGGTGGGGTGGGGCTAGTCGAGGTCCCTGCCCAGAAGCTCGATGAAGCGCCTCACGCCGCCGTGGAGCGGCTTGTCTCGCCTGTGGATGAGGCCCAACGGCCGGACGATCCGCTCGCCCTCGAAGGGCAGCACCGCCAGCGTGTTCATGGCCCTCTCGTTGTGAACGGCCGAGCCGGGAAGAATACTCACCCAGGTGTCGATGAAGAGCGCTTCCTTGATGCTCTCCACGTTGTCGAACTCCATCACGACGTCCACGCTGACGCCGGCCTTGCGCAAGACCCTGTCGATTGCGTTACGAATAGCGAGGTCGGCGTCGAAGGCCACGAAGGGCTCGCCCGCGAGATCGGGAATCCTAACCGCGTGGCGAAAGGCCAGTTGATGTCCCGGATGAGAGACGAAAAACATAGGCTCTTCCTTGAAGGGCACGACCCGTAGCGCCTTGTCACGCGGGGGATAGGAAAGAATTCCGATGTCAGCTGTATCGTCCAGAACGGATTGCACCACCTTCTCGGGATGGAGGCACTCGAGGCGAACCCGCGCTTGGGGATAGAGAGAGCGGAACCGCTGCATGTAGGCGCCCAACTGGTGAAGCCCCACCGAGTAAATGGCCGCAACGTACACCTGGCCGTGCACCTCGCCAATACCATGCGATATTTCCGTGCAAACCTGGTCGAACTCCCCCAGCATCTTGCGGCACGCTTCATAAAACCGGGCGCCTTCTTCTGTGATGCCGAAGGGCCGCTTGCTTCTGTCGAGCAACTCGACGCTCAAATCTCCCTCAAGCTGGCGAAGCGCTTGACTCGCCGCAGATTGAGTGACACCGCTTTGAGCGGCTCCTTTGGAGAAACTTTTCTCCTGGATGATACGACAATAAAGACGCAAGGTTTCAATGTTCATGAGTAAAGACTACAATATAAACATATCTAATGCAATATATTAAATATTTCAGTTTGCCTTATTTTCAGGAGTATGTTATATTTCGTGTCCGTTTCATGGAAATCATCATGCGATGTCCATAAGACGCACTCAGGAATTCCCCGATGAATGGGCTACCGGGGAATTTCCTGGAACTTCTCTCAGAAAGAAAGTTGGTGAAACAATGAGAAAACCCTTTCAAAAACAGGGTCTGTACGATCCTGCCTTCGAACACGACGCATGCGGGGTAGCCTTCGTCGTGGACATCAAGGGGCGCAAGTCCCACGACATCATCGAAAAATCCCTCACCATCCTCCGAAACCTCGCCCATCGTGGCGCCACGGGTTCTGAAATCAACACGGGCGATGGAGCGGGAGTTTTGATGCAAATACCCGACAAATTCCTGCGAAAGGCTTGTGAAGCCGAAAAAATCCGAGTCCCGGCTGAGGGACGTTACGGGGTAGGTTCGGTGTTTCTGCCCAAATCCCCGAGCCAAACAAATGAATGCGAGCAAATATTCGAATCTATCGTCTACGAGGAAGGCGCCGACGTTCTCGGCTGGAGGCCAGTGCCGAACGATCTTTCCTCGCTCGGTTCCACGGCCCGAGAAGCCGCGCCGCAACTGCGCCAGGTGTTGATTGGCGGATTTGACGAATCCCTCGACTCCATGGGGATAGAACGCAGGCTCTACGTCATCAGAAAACGCGTGGAGCACGCGATTCGCGAGTCGGACATCCGTGACAGAGACGAATTCTTCATTCCCTCGCTCTCGGCGCGCACACTGGTCTACAAGGGGATGCTGACTGCGAAACAACTCGAGAACGTATACCCCGATCTCAAGGATCCTGACATGGAATCGGGTCTGGTGTTGATTCATTCGCGATTCTCCACCAATACCTTCCCATCCTGGCCCCTGGCGCACCCGTATCGTTACCTCGCCCACAATGGTGAGATAAACACCCTCCGCGGTAACATCAACTGGATGCGCGCCCGTGAGGCGCTGTGCGAATCCCCGCACCTGCCAGACTTGGAGAAAATCCTACCCATCATCGTCGAGGGAGGAAGCGATTCCGCGATCTTCGACAACGTGCTGGAGTTCCTCTACATGGCCGGCCGGGAAATGACCCACGCTGTGTTGATGATGATCCCCGAGCCTTGGGAAGGCCATGAATCCATGAGCGAGGAAAGAAAAGCCTTCTACGAGTTCCACGCCAGCCTGATGGAGCCGTGGGACGGGCCCGCTTGCATCGCATTTACGGACGGCTCCGTCATAGGCGCCGCATTGGACAGAAACGGTCTGCGACCCGCGAGATACTACGTCACGCACGATGATTTGCTCGTTATGGCGTCAGAGGTGGGCGTGCTCGACATCCCGCCCGAGAACGTGAAACTCAAAGAACGCCTCCATCCCGGACGAATCCTACTAGTGGACACCGAGGAGGGCCGAATCGTCGCTGATGAGGAAATCAAATCGCGCTATGCGTCAGAACATCCATACAGGGAATGGCTGGGCGCGCATCTACTGCACCTCGAGAAGCTGCCCGACGCCCCGCAGCTTCCCCAATCAGACCACCAGAACATCCTCGAAAGGCAAAAAGTCTTCGGTTACACACAGGAGGATTTAAGATTTTTCATCGGCCCGATGGTAAACCTGAAAAACGACCCTACGGGTTCAATGGGCAACGATGCCGCGCTCGCCGTTCTCTCGAACCGCCCGCGCATCTTGTATGACTATTTCAAGCAACTCTTCGCCCAGGTGACGAACCCGCCTATCGACGCCATACGCGAAGAAATTATTACGCAGATATCCGCCACTATTGGTCCCGAGAAGAACCTGCTCGCTCCTGGGCCGGATTCCTGCCAACAAGTCCAGCTCGACTCCCCCATCCTGAGCAACGAGGATTTCTACAAGCTCGCCCACATCCGGCAACCAGGCCTCAAGGCAGTCACACTGCCGATTCTCTTCCGCGCCGAGGACGGTCCGGCCGGCCTCAAGCAGGCGATGGACGATCTGTGCAGAAAGGCCAGTCGCGCCATCGAGCAGGGATACAGCTTCATCGTTTTGTCTGACCGCGGCGTATCGAAAGACTACGCCCCGATCCCTGCACTTCTTGCCACAGCCGGCGTCCATCACCATCTGGTGCGGGAGGGCACCCGAACGCGCATCGGGCTTCTCCTCGAAACGGGCGAAGCGCGACAGGTACACCACATGTGCCTCTTGCTCGGTTTCGGCGCTGAGGCCATCAACCCCTATCTCGTCTTCGAGACCATCGACGACATGATCAGAAACGGACTCCTTGAGAATATCGATCCCCACACGGCTAGGCAGAACTACATCACTGCACTCAACAAGGGCATCCTCAAGGTAATGTCAAAGATGGGTATTTCCACCATCCAGTCGTATCGCGGCGCTCAGATATTCGAGGCCATCGGCTTGAAGCGCGATTTCGTGAAAAAGTATTTCACCTGGACTGCTTCGCGTATCGGCGGAATCGGCATCGACGTCGTGGCCGAGGAGACTCTAAGGCGCCTCAGAAACGCCTACCCCGAGAGACCCGTGGGCTCCCAGGAACTTGCAGGCGGCGGAGACATCCAGTGGCGACGGGACGGGGAATTCCACCTGTTCAACCCAGAGACCGTCTTCAAGCTCCAGCATTCCACGATGTCGGGACGATACGAGATATTCAAGGAATACACGGACAAGGTCGACAACCAGAACAAGCATCTGGCCACGCTGCGTGGACTTCTGGACTTTCGATGGGCGGAAAATCCCGTCCCCATCGAGGAGGTGGAGTCGGTCGAGGAGATCATGAAGCGCTTCAGCACTGGAGGGATGTCCTACGGCGCTTTGAGTTCAGAAGCCCACGAGACCCTGGCCATCGCCTTGAACCGCATTGGCGGAAAATCCAACTCGGGCGAAGGCGGAGAGGACGCGAATCGCTACACACCCGATGAGAACGGCGACTTCAGACGAAGCACCGTCCATCAGGTGGCGTCGGGTCGCTTCGGAGTAACGAGTGAGTATCTCGTCAACTGTACGGATCTCCAGATCAAAATGGCGCAGGGTGCGAAGCCCGGAGAAGGGGGGCAACTCCCCGGCCACAAGGTTTATCCCTGGATTGCCAAGACTAGGCACTCTACGCCCGGTGTTGGACTTATCTCCCCGCCACCGCACCACGACATTTATTCGATTGAAGATCTGGCGCAACTGATCTACGACCTCAAGAACTCGAATCCTCAAGCGGACGTGCACGTGAAGCTCGTCTCTGAAATCGGTGTCGGCACCGTGGCGGCGGGCGTCTCGAAAGCCCATGCCGACACTATCCTCATTTCAGGGCACGACGGCGGAACGGGCGCATCTCCCATTACGAGTATCCTCCACGCAGGCACTCCATGGGAGCTGGGGCTGGCCGAAACCCAGCAGGTCCTCGTACTCAACAGGTTGCGCGACCGGGTAGCCGTCCAGGTAGATGGGCAGATGAAGACCGGACGCGACGTCATCGTAGGCGCTCTACTAGGGGCGGATGAATACGGATTTTCGACTGCGCCGCTCGTGGTGATGGGCTGCATCATGATGCGGGTCTGCCACCTGAACACCTGTCCCGTCGGCGTTGCCTCCCAGGATCCGAAGCTCAGGGAGAAATTCGAAGGCAAACCCGAATTCGTGGAGAACTTCTTCCGCTTCGTCGCCGATGAGGTGCGCGAATACATGGCCAGGCTCGGTTTTCGCACGATGGAAGAGATGATTGGGCGCGTGGACAGGCTCGACACCAAAAAGGCAGTGACCCACTGGAAGGCGAAGGGCCTCGATTTCTCGGCCATCCTCCACAAGCCCGATGCCGGCCCCGACGCGGCGATCCACCAAACCACCAAACAGGATCACGGCCTCGAACGCTCGCTCGACATGCGCGAATTGCTGCCCCGGTGCCAGGATGCGATCGCAAACGAAACGCCGGTCTCCTTCGAGCTTCCCATCAGGAATACGCACCGGACGGTGGGTACCATCACGGGTTCCGAGATAACGCGCAAACACGGCGGAGAGGGTTTGCCGGAAGATACCATCCGCATTCACTTCACCGGCTCCGCCGGGCAGAGTTTCGGCGCCTTCATCCCGAGGGGAATGACCCTCTCGCTCGAGGGCGACGCCAACGACTACACGGGTAAGGGACTGTCGGGCGGGAAGCTGATCGCCTATCCCCCCAAGGGGGCGGGCTTTGCGCCGGAAGAAAACATCATCATCGGAAACGTGGCGCTCTTCGGAGCCACCTCGGGCGAGGCGTATTTCCGGGGCGTGGCCGGCGAGCGGTTCTGCGTGAGAAACAGCGGCGCCCACACGGTGGTGGAGGGCGTGGGAGACCACGGCTGTGAATACATGACGGGCGGCCGCGTCGTCATCCTCGGCAAGACGGGCAGGAACTTCGCCGCGGGCATGTCGGGCGGCGTAGCCTACGTGCTCGATGAGTCAGGCGATTTCGCCAGGCTCTGCAACACAGAAATGGTGGACGTCGAACCGCTCCAGGCGCCCGACGACGTCGAGGAGGTGAAGGACCTCGTCAAGAAGCACGTCGAATACACGGACAGCGCGCGGGCCAGGGATATTCTGGACGCCTGGGACGCACACCAGCCGCGATTCGCCAAGGTGATGCCGCGCGACTACAAGCGCGCCCTCACCGCCATTGAAGAGGCGAAGGAAAAAGGCATCCCGTGGGAGGAAGCCGTGATGGAGGGGGCCCATGGGTAAGCCGACGGGGTTCGTGGAATTCGGAAGGGAAGCGCCCCAGACGAGGCCCGTAGAAGAGCGCGTCCACGACTGGGACGTGGTCTATCTCCCCACCCCACACGAGACGCTCAAGCGCCAAGGCGCGCGGTGCATGGACTGCGGCATCCCCTTCTGTCATGAGGGGTGCCCGCTGGGAAACCTGATTCCCGACTGGAACGACCTCGTCTACCGGGATTTGTGGAAAGACGCCATCGACAGGCTCCACGCGACGAACAATTTCCCCGAGTTCACCGGCTGGCTCTGCCCGGCGCCGTGCGAGGATTCCTGCGTTCTCACGATCAACGACTCTCCGGTGACGATCAAGGAGATCGAAAAATCCCTCATCGAACACGCCTTCGAGCAGGGCTGGGTGGAGGCGACCCCGCCCGCGGTGCGCACCGGCAAGAAAGTCGCGGTCGTGGGGTCGGGCCCTGCGGGCCTGGCCGCCGCCCAGCAGCTCAACTGGGCGGGGCACCACGTCACCGTGTTCGAGCGCGACGACAAGCTCGGCGGGCTCATGCGCTACGGAATACCCGACTTCAAGATGGACAAGACCTATATCGACCGCCGCACGCAGCAAATGGAGGAAGAGGGCGTGACGTTTCGCGTGAACGCAAACGTGGGCGTCGACCCCAAGGTCTCGGAATTACAGGAGGGATTCGACGCCATTGTGCTAGCTGCGGGCGCTCTGCTCCACAGGGACTTGCTGATTCCGGGTCGCGAGTTGGGCGGCATCCACTTCGGTATGCGCTACCTCACCATGCAGAACCGAAGGCTCGCGGGTGAGGACATTCCGGATGATGAGTTCATCACCGCGCGGAATAAACACGTGGTCGTCATCGGCGGCGGCGATACGGGTGCGGACTGTGTGGGCACCGCGCACAGGCAGGGGGCGAAATCCGTCCGACAGTTCCAGTATCACCCGCGCCCGCCGGACAAACGGGACCCGCTGAACGACCCCTGGCCCAATTACGCAAACATCTTCCGCACCGCGCCCATATACGAAGAGGGTGGAGAACGCATCTTCCAGATTCAGACCCGCCGGTTTCTAGGTGAAAATAACTGCGTCAAGAAAATCGACACCATAAAGGTGAACGAATCCCACGATGAGGACGAAAGAGTCGTCTTCACCGAGATTCCGGGTACGGAGGAGGAAATCGACGCGGACCTCGTTCTCCTGGCGATCGGCTTTCAGGGGCCCGACTGCCACCCGCTTCTCGATGAACTGGCTCTCGAGCGCACTGGTCGCGGTGCGGTAAGCCGCGACGAAAGGTGGATGACGAGCGCGCCCGGCGTCTTCGTGGCGGGCGACATGATGCGCGGCGCATCCCTTGTCGTGTGGGCGATAGCGGACGGGCGCTCCTGCGCCCGCGCCGTGGACGTATACCTGATGGGAGAGTCAAACCTCCCTGCCCCGCTGGAATAAGCGGCACGGACACTACCCACCTCCTCTCGTAACTATCCCTAACAATTTCTAATCGAGTCGAATTTTTGAATGGACAGACAAATATATTGACACAGACGCCATTTTCGTATATTGTTTGCATGATACGAATGTTATACGAATGGAGTTTCAGCATGAGTCGGGAAATTCTCACTGCCATAGCCAAACTGGGTGAAAAAACAACCAATGCCATTTCGGAAGTAAAGAACGAGATTGCCGATTTCAGGGAAGAAACCAATCAGCGCTTCGAGGGAATGGACCAACGCTTCGAGGGAATGGACCAACGCTTCGAGGGAATGGACCAACGCTTCGAGGGAATGGACCAGCGCTTCGAGGGAATGGACCAGCGCTTCGAGGGAATGGACCAGCGGCTCGAGGGAATGGACCAGCGGCTCGAGGGATTGGACCAGCGGCTCGAGGGATTGGACCAGCGCTTCGAGGAAATGGACCAGCGCTTCGAGGGAATGGACCAGCGGCTCGACAAACTTGAATCGGAGATGAGAGACGGCTTTGAACTTCTCGACGGGCGCATGGTGAGTCTGGAGGCGAAAGTAGAAGCCCTGAGAGAAAACAAGGAATGGGAGTAAGGAGCATATCAGGAAATCCCGGCTAGGAAACACCGCTCCAAAAGCGATATCTGCACATGCATCTTTCCAAACGTGTGTCAGGTGCTTCATCCACCAAGATGCGAAATCCCTCCCGACTTTTTTGCTCCCGATAATTCGACCATAAACACCAGAATCGTATTCGAAAAACAAGCCCGGCGAAGCTCAGTATCGCCGGGTTTGGTGTTTGATTGCCTTGCTGCTGTAAAACTAGCTGTAAAAACCGAAGCGCCCTAATTCGTCAGCGCTTTGTTCTTGACGGGCTGGATGTCGAAAACCGCAGGCTTGTTCGTATCCACCGTCACCTTGACGGCGTGCATCTGTTTGGCGCCGAAGACCTGTAGAGCGACGACGTTCGGCGCCTTTTTCTGGAAGGGACGCGTGGTCTTGTATTTGTGGCTGTCGCCGTAGATCAGCAAGATCGGTTTTTTGAACGCGGCGGCTTTCTTGATCAGCGTGTCGCCGAACCGCTTGAAGCCCGACGCGCCCGAGAACGCCTCTTTTTTCGCTCTGAAAAATCCCGGTTTGAACATGTCGGCGTGAATCGCGAGCACGAGCGCCCTGGCTTTCACGGCGATGGCCCTGTCGAAGCCCGTTTTCAGCCAGGCGACGTTCGCCGCATCGCGCGCGAAGAACTCCTTGATGGCGCGCCGAACCCGCACCTCGAAGTTGTTGTTCGAGCCGACCACATGCGCCGCCACGAAATGGACGCCCTCTTTCACGAAGCGCGAATTCTCAGGGTACTTGGCGTATTCCTTCATCAGGTCCGACTGGCGCTCAATTTTCATGGGAACCTTGCCGAGGGAGCGCGGTCCGTGTGAGAAGTAGTGCTTCCGCAAGAAGGAGAGCCTCTCGATCGGGTCGAAGCGGCCGGCCTTCCTGCGGTGGCAGTCGGTCCATTCGTTGTCTCCGGGCGTGTAGACGAGCGGGGCGTCGAAGGAGTTCATGAACGCGAGCTGTTCGAGGAGCATCTCGTCCGAGCAAGGCGTGGAGCCTGATTTGGTGTCGCCGATATGGATCGTGAAGGCGGGGTTCAGCGCGTTCACCTGGCCGATCAAAGTCTTGAAGGGTGCATAAACCTTCGCGGGCTTGCCGTAGGGCATATCGCCGAGCGCCACGAAGGTGAAGGGTTTGTCATCGGCCGAGGCGGCCCCCGCCGTCATCGCGAGCAGCGCCGCCGCACAGAACAACCCGCCCAGGCGTTTTTTCCAGAGTGATGCGGAATTTCCCATCGAACCCATCTCATCCGTCTCCCATGTACAGGTCAAAGAAAGATACGACATCTTCTTCCGATAACGAAGACGATGCCCCGATAGAGAATCTTCACTGCGGCGGTCCGAGCTACTCCCGCTCGGCCCTCTATGGGGTGGAATATAAATAATATCCAGGGAGAATATGTTACGAACGGGTGACGATTCCGTGTTTTTTCATAAATCTTCATAAATCGAGACAGGGTGGACCGCCCCTGCGCCTGAGCGGCGCGTCGGAAAACCCTACTTCCGCCAGCCCAGCCTGTCCGCGATGCGCAGGATGATGTCCGAGCGGTTGAGCGCGTAGACGTGGAAATGACTGACGCCCATCGTCATCAGTTCCTCAATCTGGGCCGCAGCCAGATCGGCCGCGCTTTCCTGAAAGGCCTCGGGGTCATTCTCGTAGGGCGCCAGCGCATCGACGACGCTTTTCGGCACGCTCGCTCCGCATTTTTTCGCGAAACGCTGCACCTGGCTCAGGTCGCGCACGGGCAGGATGCCGGGCGCCAGGGGTATCGCGACACCCCGACTCGCCATCTGCTCCATAAACCGCTCCCAGACGTGCGCCTCGAAGAAAAACTGCGAAGCCGCGTAGTCGGCCCCCTCCTCGGCCTTGCGAACGAAGTGATCCATGTCCGCGTTCTTATCCGGCGTTTCGGGGTGGCCCTCGGGGTAGCAAGCCACGCCGATGGAGTGGAACCCGCCCAGGTTACAGAGCCAGCGCACGAGATCGGCGGCGTAGCGGAACCCGCCGGACACGGCTTCTTCGCGCGTCATTCCTTCGGGGATGTCTCCTCTAAGCGCCAGTATGTCGCGCACCCCGTTGTCCTGATAGATGGTCATCAGGCGCGAGATTTCCGCCTCGTTCGCGCCCACGCAGGTCAAGTGCGCCACCACGCGGTCCGGATAGCGGCGGGCCAGCTCCAGCACCAACTCGAGCGTGCCCTCCTGCGTGGAGCCGCCCGCCCCGTAGGTCACCGAGGTGAAGGCGACGTCCATTGCGTCCTGAATCGCGGCCACCTCGCGCAGGGCGCGCTCCACCGCCTTTCGG
Source organism: Nitrospinota bacterium (assembly GCA_028820795.1). Lineage (GTDB taxonomy): Bacteria > UBA8248 > UBA8248 > UBA8248 > UBA8248 > Bin107. The sequence goes on from JAPPHK010000270.1 coordinate 16,777, forward strand.
CCCTTGGGCGGATAGAGCTCGATGGATACGCTCACTCCATCAGAGACGATGCTGTCGATGATGGCGGAGGACCCGTTCACCACTTTCCTGCTCCCTCAAGCGGACGCCTGCAGTATGCGAGACGCAAAAAAACGGGCGCGGGGCGAATCCACCCCGCGCCCTGGAACACGTAATGCAAAAACAGGCCTAGCCCAGACCCTCGAGCGCCGCGAAGAGCTTCCCGTCGTCGGGCTTCTCGGGCGGAGCCGCCGTTTCTTCCATGTAGGCGACGTTTCCGTCCTTGTTGACGAGAACCACCGCGCGGTTGCTGAAACCCTTGTCGTTCAGCAGCCCGTAGGCCGCGCACGTCCCCTTGCCGAAGAAATCGCTCAGCAGCGGGAACTCGATGCCGTACTTCTCCGCCCAGGCGGCGTGGGTGAATGGGCTGTCCACGCTGATGCCGATGACCTCGCAGTCCGCACCCTCGAACCTCGCCTTCTCCGCCTGGTAGGCGGGCAGTTGCTCGCTGCAGACGGAGGAGAAATCGAACGGGTAGAAGCAAAGAAGCACGTTCTTCTTGCCCCGGTAATCACTCAGCTTGATCGTGTCGCCCTCGGCGAGGGTTCTCGGCAGCTCGAAGTCGGGAGCCGCGTCACCTATGCTCAAAGCCATGAGAAAACCCTCCTATTTGGCGGCCGCGAAGCGCGCGGCGACGTCGTCCCAGTTCACTACGTTCCACCACGCGGCGACGTAGTCGGGACGGCGGTTCTGGTAGTTGAGGTAAT
>JAPPHK010000257.1:0-7332 GCA_028820795.1 Nitrospinota bacterium
TGGCGCGGAACTCGTTGTAGGGGATGCGCTGGTAGCGCGCGCCCTGGAAGAAGAGCGTGTGGATCAGGGACATGATGATGAAGATGAAGAGAAAGTATCCGATGGAGAACTGCGTTTTCTTGTTCATCGTCCCCTCCTTGGGGGAGGAAAGCGGCTGGTTCGATCATCCGGCGGCGGCGCGATACTCGGGGCGCCACGGCACGAGCATATCAAATCCGCAAGCCCAGGTGAATTTCATCGGGCCGTCAGAGCGGAAGGCGCTCAAAGACAGGGAATTCCGGAAGTCAGAATACGCGGCGAATCACCAGACGCCGCTGCTTGCGTCCAGCAACCGCGGATTCGCGGTCAGGATGGATAAGTCCGAATGCTTGAAATCGAGGTCGTGCGTCACGAGCGTGAGGCCTTCCTTTCGGCACAACCGCGCGATTACCTGGTCGTTGAAATCGGAATGGCCCGCGCCGTAGGCGTTCATCATCTCGTCGATCCGCAGCGAGTCGAAGCCGCTCGCCATCTGTTCGCACTGGCTCGTCACCAGCCTGACGTCGTGGGCGATTTCCGCGGCGAGCGACTCGAACTCCCCGCTCCTTCGGAAATACTTGAAATCCTTGATGTCGGGCCTGCGGCTCCTCCACTCGCGCCTGGCGTAGGCGTTGATGAACTCCGAAACCACGAGCACGTCGATGTGGATGCGGCTCCTCGCCTCGTGGATGTCTCTGAGGGCCCGGGAGTAGATGTCCACCTGCCGGGTGGCCTTCGGCTGCTGGGGAACGTAGATGTACCACCAGACGTTGGTGTCGAGGAACAACCGATCCTCGGGCGTGAATGTGTATTGCCGCACGTCACGCGTCATCGTCGCCCTCCTCATGCGTGTCGCGGCTCGCCCGCCCGAATCCATCCGAGTCCCAGGATAGAAGCGCCGCCGCACACCGGCGGCCGGGGACAGGCGATCCTCAGGGTTGAATGCGCTACGCCCCGGCGTCCTCCTCCTCCAGGGCGTCGCGGCTCGCCTGCTCGAATCTCTCGGGGTCCTTGAAGTAGCGCTTGGCCGTCTCGACGACGCGCTTCAAGAGCGCTGCGTCCTCGGGCTCCATATCCACCACGCTCACCGAGGAGCGAATCCGCTCCTCCGAGAATTTTCCGTACAACTGGCCGACGGCCGTGTTCAAAAAGGCCGAGGTCAGCATATGGACGTTGTGGAACGAGAGCACGGCGCCGTGTTCCTCGGCGAGCACCGACGCGAGGCGTTCATATACCTTCTGGCCGTCGCCCGAAGCGACGCAAAGAGGACTGCCCACCACTTCGAAGACGGATATGGCGATATCCTTGCGCATCATCATCCCCTCTCTCAGAAAATATCCTCGACGCTGACATCGGCGGCGAGCTTGTACGCGCCCGAATCCGAAGTGTCGACCTCGAGGCTCACCACGGTGCCCGGGAACGGGTGGCCCAGCGCCGCGGTGGATATGTCGGCGCCCTTCTTCTCCCAGTACCCGCCGTCGGAAACGATGCGGAGGCAGCCGCCGTTCGCCTCGATGAACTCGCAAAGCAGCTTGAGTCCCAGCCCGCCCGGCACGCCGGCGCGCTTGGTGGTGTTGTGCGCCTCCGTCGCCCAGACGATGGCGTCCACCGAGCCCAGGCTGTGGCCCATGCGGTCCCTGATGTTGCGCCGCATGCCGACGCCGAGGTCGGTCACCATGAAGTCGAAGCGCTCGAGTTCGGGGAAGAACTGCCCGCAGCTGAATATCCCGAGCCGGGTGTCGGAATGCAGCACGGCGTTGCTGAATATCTCGAAGATGCTCTCGCGGAATTTCTTCACCAGCCCCGGCGGCATCTCGGGGAGTCCGGGGCGATGGATGAGTTCGCGCTCGATGTAGCCCGAGAAATGGTGATCGTCCCTCACGTCGAAGCGCCGGTAGGAGACGGCCGCGCCCCAGGAATCGGGCAGTTCCGCGCGGCCGTAGTGGCTCAGGAACCCGTTGCCCGAGAGCGTCTCCGCCACCCCGCCGGCGGCGCCCGTCAGGCGGACCGTGTTCAGCCTGCGCCCCAGTTCGTAGAGAATCGCGCCCAGTGCCGCGCACATGTCGGCCTCGAAATACGCCGATTGGCCCAGGTCGATTTCGATTTCCTCGAGATAGCAATCCTTCGTCTGCGCGTGGAGGCTCGCCAGCGCCTCGAAGCTCTCGTGGTCGTGGCGGATCTCCGGCAGGGGGCATCTCATGTTTCACCTCGTGTCGCGGCCGGAGTCCGTAACTTCATAGCGAAGAACGGCCCGATCCCGCGTGTGTCGCATCGCCTGATTCGGCGGGTATTTCTCTCCGGTGAAGGTAAAACAGGGTTTTAGATTTGTCCATCGGGGAGTGGGGGCAGTTCGCGAACTCCCCCTTGCGCATATCGCCGCGTTCGTCTTTAATGGGGCGGCGTCTTTCCACCCTCATACATGGAGCGATTATGCGAGTATCGGATGAGTTCGACAGGCCGCCGGGTCCGCTGTTCGGCCTTTGGAGCACGTTCTACATCGACAAGGTGGCGTTCGCGAAGCGGATGCTCATGGGCTACCGCAAGCAGCGAAAAGAGGCGTTCCGCGACACGCTGAAGCCGGGCGACCCAATGCCCGACGTCAAGCTCAAGACCACAGACGACGCCGCGTTCGATCTGTCGGATTTCTTCGGCAAGAAGAACATCGTGGTCGAGTTCGGGGCCATCACCTGACCCCCCTACCGCCGGCAGGTGGCCGGCGTCGAGGATTTGCAGGAGAAATACGAGGATGAGGACGTGGTCTTCTTCGTCGTCTACTCCAAGGAGCCACACGCGGGGGAGACGAGCCACTTCAAGAAGTACGCGCAGCACACCTCCTATGAGCACAAGAAACAATACGCGCAGGAGCTCGTGGAGGAATTCGGGATGAAGGTGCCCGTGCTCATCGACGACCTCGACGAGAGCGTCGTGCACGCCTTCGGCCGCATGCCGAACATGACGTTCATCGTGGATAAGGAAGGCAGGATCGCCTACAAGTCCGACTGGATGGAGGCCGATCGCGTCGAGGAGTTGCTCGACGAGCTGCTCGCCGAGCAGAAGGCCGAGATAGCGGCTTCGGCTTAGGAGGACCGAAAGACAAACCCCGGGAGCAATGGGGCGAGCATGAAGAGGACATACGGGCGGCCCATGCGGGGTTGTAGAAAAACCCGGCACAGGGAACAGGCGGTATGGAGTCTCACGCAAATGTGGAAGTGAAGCCGGCTCGGCGCGAGCGGTTGTGATTGGTCGTGTAGGGGCCGCATATATGCGGCCCGTAGTCGGCAGGTGTAAAAGGCAGGGTCGCATATATGCGACCCCTACAAATTCACACCCGTCGAACCAAATCACGAAATCAAGTTTTCTTCAACAACCCCATACGAAGGGCCGCCCTTTCCGATCGCATCATGAGGACCGCGCAACCGCATGAACACCGAATACGCATGGTTTCTGCCGACGGGAAGATACGGCGACGGCCACACCATCAACGCCAAGACGCCCGAGCGTCCCCCGACGGTGGAGTATATCTCGGAAGTCGCGCGCGCGGCGGAAACGGCAGGCTTCGTGAACCTGCTCGTGCCGACCGGCACCCATTGCCTGGACGCCTGGATGATCACCCTGGCCGTCGCGGGGCGCACGGATCGCATCAAGTTCTGCGTGGCCTTCCGCCCCGGGCTCGCGAGCCCCGTGCTCACCGCCCAGCAGGCGAACACCTATGACGCCGTAACGGGCGGGCGGCTCACGGTGAACGTGGTCACGGGCTCCACGCCTGTGGATCAGAAGCGCTACGGCGATCACCTGGCCCACGCGGAGCGCTACGCGCGCACGGAGGAATTTCTCGACGTCGTGAAGGCGCTCTGGACGAGCGAGGTGCCGGTGAGCTACGCGGGCGAGTACTACCAAATCGAGAACGCCACGCTCTACGCCAGGCCCGTCTCGAAGCCCCACCCCACGATATTCCTGGGCGGGAGTTCAGACGCCGGCCGCCGCGTGGGCGCCAAGCACGCCGACGTGCACATGATGTGGGCGGTGGCGCCCGAGCAGGTCGCCGAGGACGCCGCCGACATGCGCCGCCGCGCGGAGGAAATCGGGCGCGGCGACATGCGCTTCGGCTTGCGCCTCCACGTGATGTGCCGCGAGACCAAACGCGAGGCCCGCCGCGCGGCGGAGGCGCTCTTGGAAGACAGCGCGCTCGAGAACACGCGGATGTGGGCCGACCAGCGAAACCGCTCCGAGAGCGAGGGCCAGCGCCGCATGAACGAGTTGTATGAGGGCGGCTCCCCCTGGCTCACCGATACCCTCTGGATGGGCGTGAACAAGGTGCGCTCGGGCGCGGCCGCCATGCTCGTCGGAACGCCGGAGATGCTGGCGAAAGCCTTAAAGGAATACGTCGACCTGGGCGTGCGCAACTTCATCCTCTCCGGCTGGCCGCATCTGGAGGAAGCCGGGATTTTCGGGCGCGAGGTCATGCCGCTCCTGGAAGACACGAACCCCGCGCGGCTCGAATACGCAGATAGCGACCGCGCGCCCTCCCCCCTCACGAGGTAAGGACAAATCATGAACTACCGCGTCTTCGATGCCCGCGAGATAGACCACTCGCAGATCTACCGCCTGCTCATCGGCTCGGTCGTCCCAAGGCCCATCGCCTGGGTGAGCACGATGAGCGCTGAGGGCGTGGCGAACCTCGCGCCCTTCAGCTTCTTCACCATGGTGTCGCACCAGCCGCCCATGGCGTCGATTTCCGTCGGCGAGCGCGAGCACAAGCCCAAGGACACCGCGCGCAACATCCTGGACACCAGGGGCTACGTCATCCACACGGTGGTGAACGGCTGGGAGGAGGCGATGAACGTCTGCGCGGGCAACTACGCGCCCGATGAGAGCGAGTTCGAGGCGGCGGGCCTGGAGACCGTTCCTTCAGACCTCGTGGACGCGCCCCGCATCAAGGACGCCCCCGTGGCGATGGAGTGCCGCTTCGAGAGAATGATTCCCTTCGGCGAGGAGTGGGTGACGCACCTCATCATCGGGGAGGTGCTGCGCTGGCACGTGCACGAGGACCTGATACTGACCGATGAGGAGAAGGTATACATCGACCCCGCCAAGCTCCAGCCCGTGGGCAGGCTGGGCGGCCCCCGGTACTGCCGCACGCAGGACATCTTCGAGATGCAGGCCCCCTACATCATGCCCGACAGGGTCCACCCCAACGACCCGGCGCAGAACGACGTCCAGGCGATGAAAAAAGACGCCTGAGCGCGGAGCGGCGGAGAGGGGGTAGTTGAAAAACCCTCGTCGGGGGCATCCTTCTGCTTTTGATCGTCATTCCGGCGAAAGCCGGAATGACGGTGAACACTCTCGATGGGGGGGCATCGCTTCCACCCCCTGACAAGGGGGGACAGAGGGGTTGGTTTTGTAAGGACAGGTCGCGAACCCGGACAGGCAATGAGCCTGTTCGCCTACGGCGGCGTCCCTCGATACGGCCCTTGCGGGCCTACTCGGGATGATTGTGTTGGTTGTTCTCCTCACCCTGAGCAGCGCAGGGGCCGCAAAACCCCTTCCCCTCACACTAAGCAGCGCCGAGGCCGCAAACCCCTTCTCCTCACCCTGAGTAGCCGCCGTAGGTCAAACGCGACTGAGAAAGGAGCGTTTGTATCGAAGGGCGCTGCCGACGAGCTGGTTCCGACCGAGGAGGTAGCAGGTCCCGACCGAAGCGGGAGTAACCCGCCGCCTACGAACCCTCCCTTCCCGGGGATGTTGAAAACGTCCCTCCCGAGGAGGGAGGGAATCCCGATCATTGAATTGTTCCCCGTAGGGACAGGCCTCCGTGCCTGTCCTGACGGAGGACAACCACGGAGGGTTGTCCCTACAAAACCATCGCACCCACTCACGCCACGTGAACCTCCATACCGCCCGCTTCCGAAACGGGGTTTTTCAATAACCCCTCCCCGGTCGGGTTCGACCTCCACCCCCCCTTGCCAGGGGGCTTTTTCAACAATCCCCTTGCGCGGTGGTTTCGCGCCCTAGTATCATCTCGCGGAAAATCCATACCGTTCACATACAATCACGAGGGGAGCGATATGAGAAAAACCATTCTGGCCGCCATGATTTTCGGACTCTGCCTGACATCAGGCATCGGAGCCGGCGCAGAGAAGGCCCGCGCGATGGACGACGCCGTCTCGAAACACATGGTCGCGCAGGCGAAGCTGGCGGCGCACTTCATCGCCGCAGCCGTCAAGGCGGGCATGAGCAAAAAGGAGATCGACGCCGTCCTCACGAAGGTGGCCAAAGAATCGACGATTTCTGAATTCTGGATCAGCGACGAGAAGGGCAAGATAGAGTTCACCAACATCCCGGGGACGAGCTTCCAGTTCCCGGCCGACGTGAGCGCCAAGTCGCAGGCGGCGCCCTTCGCCGCGCTCCTGAGCGGAGCGAAGAAGGTCGTCGTCCAGGGCTTTCAGCCCCGCGAACTCGACGGCAAGCCCTTCAAGTACGTGGGCGTCGCCGGCGTGGACAAGCCCCGCATCGTGCAGGTCGGCGTGGCGGGGGGGAAATAGCGGCTCTGAGTGGGGTTGTTGGAAATGCCCTTCGTTTGGGCACATCGCTTCCCTCCTCCGATGCAGAATGGTTTGCCGGGCGATGGGGAATAGGCATTCCTCCCGCATCAATCGGGCTTTCACCTGTAGGGGCCGCATATATGCGGCCCATGACGGGCGGCAATAAAGGCCGGGTCGCATGGTATGCGACCCCTACAACAGGAGCGGCAATGACGCCGTAATAAAGGTGGTGGACAATTCCGAGCGAGGAGCGAGGAATTGCGTGAAGATGTATTTCTCGTCAATGGCTTATGCAATCGCTCCTTCATCAGTCGCGATTGACCCCCGAATCCACCGCCCAGTTGAGCATTGAATGATGAACGAGTTGAACAACGAACTTATCGAACAGATGGCGGCGGAAGCCCTCGATCCCGAGAGTGTCGCCGCCGATCCCATAATTCAATTCCGCCGCTGGTACGCGCAGGCGAGGAGCGCAGGCATCCCCCGCGAGGACGCGATGACGCTCGCAACGCTCGGGCCGGACGGCGCGCCCGCGGCCCGCATCGTGCTCTACAAGGACCTCTCCGCTCTCGGCTACGCGGAGCCTGATTTCCCTTTCTTTACGAATTACGAGAGCGACAAGGGCGGGCAGTTGGAAAACGACGCGAGAGCCGCCCTCGTCTTCCACTGGAAACCTCCCGCCCGGCAGGTGCGCGTGGAGGGCGTTGTAACCAAACTCCCCGCCGATATTTCCGACGCCTATTTCGCCACCCGCCCGCGCGCCAGCCAACTC
>JAPPHK010000257.1:7342-17484 GCA_028820795.1 Nitrospinota bacterium
TGGGGGGGGTGGTGGGTTTTTAAACAAAACCCCCCCCCTTTTTCCCCCCCCCTTTTTACCCCCCCCCCCCCCGCCCCACCCCCCGGGGGGGGGGGGCGTCGCCGCAAAGCCGCGTTGTCCCCTCCCGCGCCCATCTCGAAGAAAACGAGCGCGCACTGGAACAAGAATACGCGGGCCGCGAGGTGCCGCGTCCCCCCCACTGGGGCGGCTACGTCCTGAAACCGCATTGCGTGGAATTCTGGCAGCACAGAGACAGCCGCCTCCACGACCGCGTGCGCTACACGCTGGAAGCGGACGGTGCGTGGCGTGTCGAGAGACTGGGGCCGTAAACAGCAAAATCCTTCCAAGAAACCAGTCCATTGTGTTGACGGCATGAAAATCCTCTTTATTTCATAACAATATTGACACCTGAGTGGTTATAGGTTACATTTCATCCATGATTATTCATTTTCGCCACAAAGGACTTCAACTTCTATACGAGAGGGGAAATCGGCGGCGGGTGCCATCAGAGTATGTCGATAAGATCGAGCGGATTCTCGCTCGTCTTGACCGAGCAACAATACCCGCGCACATGAACTTGCCGGGCTACCGGTTGCACCCGTTGAGAGGAGAACTCGCCGGGTTCTGGGGGGTGAATGTCTTTCGAAACTGGAGAATCGTGTTTCGCTACGAGGGCGAGCACGTCACTGATGTGGATTTAACGGATTACCACTAAAGGAGGACCGAGCAATGCCCATGAAGAACCCGCCCCATCCAGGGCTTTCCGTCCGACATGACTGCCTGGAGCCGCTTTCTTTAAGCGTAACCGAAGCAGCGCGGAGGCTCGGCGTGAGCCGCAAGCAGCTGTCGAGCCTCGTCAACTGCCGTTCCGGCATCTCGCCCGAGATGGCGATACGGCTCGACAAGGCCTTCGGCGGAGGCGCCGAGGTGTGGTACCGCCTCCAGACGGCCTACGACTTCGCCCAGGCGATGAAGCGTGCGGATGAGATTGAAGTCGAGCGGGTGGTGGCGTAAACGGCGGAAAAATGCCGTCTTGAATCCATGATACGGGTATCGTAGGCTGTGAACGCCACACCAGGAAGACAATCCTCTTGCCGGGTTGGAGAAGCGAGGATATGACCGACCTCAACGCCCAGAATCCTCTCGAACTCGAAGTGAAGAATTTCGGGCCTATCGCCGAGGCCAAAATCGACCTGCGCCCATTCACCGTGTTCGTTGGGCCGAGCAACACCGGCAAATCCTATCTGGCGATTTTGATCTATGCGCTGCACAGGTTCTTCGGTGATCGTCTCAGTGGCAATGCGCCGGATGACTACCGCCACCATACCCCACATTACAACATCTTCTGGGACAACAGAGATTGTCAACTTTCCGCAGAAACACGCAACAAAATTGTCGAATGGGCAGAGCAGACATTCGTGGAGAAAAAAGAGCCATCCAACAAAGAAAGTATTCCAATACCCGAACCCATTGCAGGTTTGGTTCGTTCCGCGTATCGCCGATTTGACAAATACGGCTTCAAGCTCGGCGATGAAATTCGCAGATGCTTCGGCATCAATCAAACAAAAGCGCTGATCCGTAATGGGAATACGAGGAATGCGCAGGTTATTTTTCGAAGGAGCGTTTCGGAGGATTCAAAACCTTTCGTGTACGGATTGACGATTGATGCGCAGAAATCCGTACTCGAAACGACTATTCCCGAACAGACACCCATGCGGCTCAAAAGTCCGGTTGATAATTTATCATTTCAGGACCTTTGCCGCATGTCGATAGACCTAAAAGGTAACGAGCCGGTATTTACAAGTCGCTTGGCCACGGCCGCCATGACCCATGTTTTCGGCCCCTTCTATCTTCCGATGTTCTATCTCCCCGCAGACCGCACGGGCATCATGCACGCACACATGGCGCTAACCAGCGCCTTGATCCGAAGCGCCCCGATGGCGGGTCTGCGCCAGACTCCCCCCACCCCCATGCTTTCGGGCGTTCTGGCAGATTTCATCGAGCAGTTGATCCCTCTCGGCGGGCCTCTCCATGAAACTTCACAGAGTCATCTTGGAGATCAAATCGAAAAGTGCGTTCTCCGCGGGATAGTAAATGTCAAGACTTCAGAAACCGGCTCTCCACGCTTCACTTACCGCCAACAAGGCTGGAAAACCGACCTGCCCTTGATGAACGCCTCGTCCATGGTGTCGGAACTCGCGCCGGTCGTGCTGTATCTAAGGCATGTAGTGCAGCCCGACAACGTGCTGATTATAGAGGAGCCGGAATCACACCTGCATCCCGCCATGCAGGTCGAGTTCACCCGGCAGCTTGCCGCGCTCGTGCGTGCGGGCGTTCGGGTGCTCATCACGACGCACAGCGAGTGGGTGCTCGAAGAACTCGCCAACATCGTGCGGCTATCCGGTCTGTCCAAAGCCGAGAGAAAAGGGATTGAAGGAGGGGACGTCGCCCTGCGACCCGAAGAGGTCGGGGCGTGGCTGTTCCAGCCCAAGAACCGCCCCAAAGGGTCTGTCGTCAAGGAAATCCCGCTCGATGATAATTCGGGCCTATTCCCGTCAGGTTTCGATGAGGTCGCCGTCGCGCTCCACAACAACTGGGCCGAAATTTCCAGTCGAGGTGGCGCGAGCGGGTGACGGAATTGATCGATGCGGTTCGGAACCAAGTTTCTCCTGAGTGCCTCACAAGAAAATGTAGCAGGCCCGGATGCAGTGTTCCTCTGAAAGGAGCCCCGAACCCGCGCCTGATTATCGACTTCGATAAACCCGGTTCTCCGCTCGGCGAGCGTGAGACGCGCTGCGACTTCCTGTTCATCGCAGAAGACGGCGCTGGCTCCGGCTGGGTCGCGCCGTTGGAATTGAAAAGCGGCAGGGTGGATGTCAGCGAAGCCATTGGACAGCTTCAAGCGGGCGCGAGGGTAGCGGAAGCGCTTGTTTCGCAAGACTTGAAGGTCAATTTCCGCCCTGTTTTAGCCAGTGGGAACATACCGAAAGCGGAAAGAACCGCACTAAAGCGGACGATAAGTTTTCATGGAAATTCCATGCCGGTCCGCCGTATCCGTTGCGGCGCTCCTTTGACTCAAGGGCTCCGCCAATAAAACCAGGAACAGCAAACGGGAAAACCGCTTTCTTACCCCCCTACACCTTAATCCCCTGAATCCCCCAGGAGGTGTCCTTGGCCGTCACGAAGACGTAGTCCTCATCGCCCAGAATTTCGACCGAGTGGACGACGTTCGCCGGCATGTGGACGATGTCGCCTGAGGTGACGGTTTCGGTCACGCCGCCGATGGTCGCGCGGCAGGCGCCCGATAATACGATGGCGAACTGCTCGTTGGGGTGGGAGTGCGGCTCGGCCACGCCGCCCGGCGGGATGCGCATTTTTCCGAAAATGATGCGCTCGCCCGTCACCCAGACGCCCTCGGTGGGACTGTAGGCCTCCCCGGCGAGGCCTTTTTCCATGGCCTCGGTGTCGTAGAAATAGGGAACGTGCTCTGTCGTCTGCTTCATCTCCGTGGGCGTGCCTTCTATCGTCGTCGCGGTGTCTTTCGCCACGATGAACTCGTAGTCCGTATCGCCAAGTATCTCGGCCGCGTGCACGGCGTTGGCGGGCCGGTAGGCGATGTCGCCGGGTGTGAGGACATGCACGTCGCCCTCGATGTTCAGGCGGGAGCTGCCGGCGAGGCAGTAGCCGAACTGCTCGTTCGCGTGGGCGTGGGCGCCCGAGCGCGTGCCGGCGGGCATGCGCATCTTGCCGAAGATGAGCCGCTCGCCCGTCACCCAGGCGCCCGCCGCCGAGCTGTAGGCCGCGCCCGCGAGGTTCTTCGCCATCTCGTCCGTCTTGTAGAAATACGTCATCGCCTTGGTCCTTTCATGAATGGGCATCCGCACACCAGAAAGCGCAGACTATCACCCATCCACGCACGGCGGGCAAGGTCGGGGGGAACAACCGATTATGGAGATGTAGGGGTTGTTCGCGAACAACCCCTACGGGATGGACGAATCGCAAATAATAATGGTTGATTTTAGAAACCGAAGGGGCTATATTTAATGGCGAAGTTGATGAAAAAGTTCCTCCCCGATGACAAGGACCCAAGGGGTCCTCTCCAGCTTCCAATGATGGAAGATGGAGTAGTCGGGGAGGTCGCTTTTTGTGATCTTGTTCGTCAATAGTAATACCTGTTTCCAATCCTAAAAATATCGAACTCGCTGCGTACCGTTCTCTTGATGCGGTCGTAAAAGTGCGTTTTATTTCTGTTCCATTTTTGAAATACCGCCCAGCAGCAGTAGTCCGCCACTTGCAGCCCGTAATGCGACCGTGATGCGTGGTGCAGAATCCGAAACTTCATTCCTTGCGGCAACATCTCGGTCAGCGCCAGACGAATTCCCTTTTCGACGGCTTGCCGTTTCCTGTTCACCGGAAGTTTGTCGGTAATCACGATGACCTCTTCGGCGTCCACTTGCAACTCTTTGGGCAACACGAATTTCAACAGATAACCGAGCATCTTCGGATAAAAACGCCTGTCCTCCTGCAAAGCCGGGCCAGTCTTTCGCTTCTCGACCACCAGAGCGTCGATGCGCATATTACGCATGCCGCCCAGATACTCGCCAATCAGATTGAACACGCCATCGCGCACATACCTGTTGTCGTCGGCGCAGTGGAAATACTCCATGTCCAACCCGTATTCGAGACAATCGTGTTTGTAATCACTAAGCGCCTCGTAGATCGGAAACGGTCGGCGCATGCTGACGCTCGTCAACACGAAGTAGCGCGTCCCTTTGTGACTGAAATCGAGATTACCCGCCTCGTCAAGAAAAATATGGGCGCAACGACTCATATCGTCTTCTTAACCAAAACCAAGGATGGGACACGGCGGCGTTCACATATTCATATCGCAGACGCAGACTATCGCCCATCCGCGCAGCTCGAACAAGTAGGGGTCGTTCGTGAACAGCTTCTGCGGAGCTGTGCACCTCCCGCCTAAATCAAATCGTCAACGGCGACGCCCAGCGCCCCGGCGATGGCGGCCAGCGTCTTGGCCGAGCCCGTACGCTTGCCCGTCTCGATTTGGGAGAGGTAGACCGGATGGATGCCGGCTGCGGCGGCCAGATCGCCCTGCTTCATGCCGCGGTGGGTACGATAGACGCGGACCGGGTTTTCACCGGCCAAGAGTCGATCCGCCACGCGGGCGGGAAAGGACTCGCCCCCTTCCGCCGCGGCGCGATCGTAGAGCGCTTCATCGCTCAGGAGCGCCTCGGCCTCCCCGTTCGCGAGGCGTTCATACTCGCGCCACGGGATGACGGCGAACGCGGGCCGGCCGCCCTCGTCCAGAATAACCTGCGGCTTGTTCATGGCGCTCTCCTATCGCTTGTAAGCCTGACCGCGCGGAGCGGTGGGCAGCACATCGATAACGCGGGAATCGTCGTCTCGCTCGAAAATTGTCCGCATCTCACAGACGTTCATATCGCAGACGCCGACTTTCGCCCATCCGCGCGCGTCGGACAAGTTCGCGGGGACTTGCAGGGGTCGTTCGCAAGCTCCCCCGCGGGATGCACGATTTCGGACCGAAATAGTTGAAATGTGGAACCCGAAGACCTATATCAGTAGTACAGCCGAGGACTCAAACCCCAAGCAAAGAGCGAACGGCTTCACCCCGAGAAATGAGCCCGCACGGGTTTTCACGGCGGAGGAACCGGGGCGGCGGCGAGAGACCTCGGCATGTCACGAGCCGGTGACGAATCACCTCAGAGCGGGTACAACGCGCACCGGATGAAACGGGCCTCCCACTGGCTGGAACGGAGCCGGAACGCCGAGGCCGAAGAGGAGAAATTCCTCTTTCTCTGGATAGCCTACGGCGCGGCCTACGGAGGCGAGGCGAGGGATACGGATGAAGAGCGCCCGGCCGAGACTTCGAGGATCACGAACTTTCTGCGCGAAATCATCGAGCGCGACGAAGGGCAGAAACTGGAAGCCGTCCTCTTCGTTAAGCATACCGAAGGAATCCGAACTCTCCTGGACAGTCGGTACACGTTCAAACCCTTCTGGCAGTGGGCGCGCGGCGAACCGGAGGGGGCGGACTGGCGCAGGCGATTCGAGGCCGACAACGAACGAGCGGCAAAAGCCCTGGAGAATCGCGACACACTCGCCGTCCTGATCCGAATCCTCCGGCGGCTGCATGAATTACGCGGCCAGATCCTCCACGGCGGCTTGACCACCGCCGAAAGACGGGTCCGGACCCTGCTCGGTGACGCCACGCGCATCATGGCCGACTTTGTCGCGGTGGTTCTCGAGATCATGAAGGCGGAATTCGACGCGAACCCCGCATCCGAAGCCTGGGGACGGGCCGCTCGACCCCATGTCGGCGACAACGGACACGAAAGAGCGTAGGGCGCGTTTCCGGGCGCCCCGCGTTCGCAGACACACCCCCGCATCCCCCTGCAGACACATGCAAAGCGCCCCAGGGAGGCGGATGTTAAAGCATTTGTAAAATTTCGATGTGCCCAATTGAATTACAACGAAATTCAAATTATTATACAAATGTATAGTAAAATCGATACGAAAACGGGAATCCTTCTCTCCTGCTCGGACAACCAAGGTTTTTGCGTCGGCGAAACCGGAGAACCCGCATCGTCGCGAAACGGAGGGCGGCGGAAGCAATGGCGGCGATTCGAACCAGCATCCAGATACCCCAATGCGAACACAACCGGTATCGCATGCAGCGCGCATTAAGCTGGCTCGAGCGGAGCGAAAAAGCCGACGTCACGTCGGAGAAATTCATTTTTTTGTGGATCGCCTTCAACGCGGCCTACGGGGCCGAGGTCAGCGAGATTCTGGAAAACCAACTCACCGAGAACCTGAAGATCAGGAAGTTTCTGCGCGAAATCCTCAAGCGCGACGTGCACAACAAGATAGAACAAATCCTGTTCGAGAAACATTCAGGCGCTGTCCGGGTTCTTCTGGGCAATCAGTTCGTATTCAAACTCTTCTGGCGATGGGCGCGGGATCCCTCAAGGGCATACAACTGGCGCAGAGGGTTCGAGTCCAATGGACACAGAATCAGGAGCGCCATGGAGGAAAAAAACGTACAGGCCATCTGCAGAGAAGTTTTCCGCCGGCTGTACGAATTGCGCAACCAGGTGTTCCACGGCGGCGTGAACTTTACCGAAGGATGGGTTCAGACGCAGATCAGAGACGGGACGCGCATCATCGCCGACATCGTTCCGGTGGTTCTGGAGATTATGAAGGCCGACATCGAAGCGAATCCCGATTCCGAAGTCTGGGGAAAGCTGGCTTATCCCAGCGTGAGCGAAAACGAATACCGGAAACACTGAGGGGTGTTCACGGATGCGGCCCCCCCGGCGGAGCCTCTCCCGGACGTCATGGGAAAAACGCATGATTCCGCTCTTCGCGCCGAGGGGAGCGTCCTGGAGAGCGCGCGGGGGATTCCTCCGTTCCGGCGGAACCCGCTCCACGCCGCTCGGCGATTCCTCCTTCCCCGGCGGTGACCGGACGGAGCGTTCGGGATTTTCGTGGACAATCTCTCCCGCCCGACCCGGGCCGACCACACGTTTTCCGCCTGGCCGTGAGCGTGAACTTCAAGACCCGCGGTGGCGCCCTCGCGCGCGGCGGGACTCACGCCGAGGGATGCGGCATCCGCACCGCCCGCCCCGGGAGCAGCGTCGCGCGATGGAAAAGGAAAATGAATTTCCATAAAATTCGATAAATATCGATAAATTCACGGTGTTTTTCGATAAATAAACGACAATTAATTTGCTCTGGAACGGGCGCAGCGGTAGCGGCGCAGGGGAATTCCGCCACGGCCCGCGACCTCCTCGATATCGCCAAATGCGCGGACCTGCGGGGAGTTGCGGGGACGATACTTCCGCCGCCGCGCCTGATATGCGCGCGCGGACTTCGGCGGAATAACCGTAAGTAATTGAAAATAAATTTGTTATGGTTTCAATCGATGACGACGTGCTCGCGGGTGGGCTCTCCCAGATGCGCCATCCCCGTCTCGGTGACGAGCACGGTATATTCCGCGTGCACGCCGCCCTCACCGAACTTGCCGGACGGCAGTTCCACCGAGAGCACCGCGCCCGCAGGCAGGGAAATATCTGAATTTGCAGGCAATAACGGATCGTCGAGCTTCACGGGTTCGCTCAGCGTATAGGGCAACTCGCGCGCCTCGATGCCAATCGTGTGCCCGCAGAAAGCGCCGTTATAGCGCGGCAGGCCCGATTTTTTCGCCGCCGCCACCGCCGCGCGAAAAATTTCGGAAGGCTTCACGCCCGCCCTGATCACGTCGAAAGCGGCATCGAGCCCCGCCCGGATGGCGTTCCACTGCGCCTTGCGCTCCGCGTTCGGCTCGCCGAACGAGCCGCAACAACCCACGTCCGCGCAGTAGTGGTTCAGCCGCATGCCGGCGTCGAAGAAAAAGCCGTCGCCCGGCTCGAATTTCCGCTCAGAGGGCGGAAAAATCGAGGCCGAACGCCTCCCGCCCGCCAGGTGGAACCAGCTCCATTTGCCGCCTCCAGCGGCCACGGTGCGGTAATAATGGCTTGCTACTTCGCGCTCGGTCCGCCCTACGGCCATCTCCTGGTGGAAAGCGACGACGGCCTCTTCATTCAATACTGCTGCAGCGCGCATGCGTTCAATCTCTTCTTCGGTTTTTTGGAGGCGAATCAGACGAAACAAATTCGAGGCATCCAGGATAGACACATCCGCCAAAGCCTCCTCCAGAGCACCGCGCGTGCTCGGGCGGATTCCCTCGTTATCGAGCCCCACCCTCCCGCTCGCCAGGCCCCGCTCACGCAAGATCCTGAGCAAGGCGTCCACAGAATTCGCCTCGCGCGGAGCGTCTGCGGCAATGAGGGATATGTAATTCTTCTCCTCTTGCGTGGCTCCCGCTTCGCCGGGAGCTAAATCGAGCGCCGAGCGTGGGCCATAACCCCTCACATCTTCGATCCACGACCCCGTTGCGGCATAATAGGTTTCATCCTGCCGAGATAGTATCAACCCGGGCGGAGAAGACTGGTCTCGAAAGAACAACGCGAAAGTCTCCGTCGTGGCGTCGCCGTAAGTGTATTGCGCCCAACCCTGAAAACCCGAAAGATACAATACGTTATGCCGTGTACTTGCTATCAGCGCGTCAAGATCGAACCTCTCCATGAACTCGAGCGCGCGTTCTTTATGAAAAAGCATGAACACTCCTCATACAAATTAGTTTGTTAACGTTGGATATTAGCTTTTTTTGTAATCTTTGATTTGCCGGACAAACGGAATCCCTCCGCAAATCAAGCCCGCCGCCAGCATCGTGAAGCTGAAGAAAATGACGAACAGAATGAACGCGATGAAGCATGCAAACAAGAGTATCCGTTCGTATTTATAGAGCCTGTCGAATAGCCAGCCTTGCGTTCCCGCCGAAAAAGCGATGAAACCCAGCAGCGTAATGGATGCGGAAAGCGCAACGCGCAACGGATGCGCGAACGTAAGCAGCGCCGGGTCGAACATGAACAGAAAAGGAACGATAAAACCCACAATGGCGAAGCGCAGAGACATCATGGACGTCTTGAAATAGGGCGCTCCGGCCAGCTTGGCCCCCACGAGCGAGGCTATCGCCACGGGCGGCGTAATGGCGGAGAGGATCGCAAAATAGAAGATGAACATATGGGCCGCTACCCGGTCTCCTTTTGCGGCCACGAACTCCTTGACCCATTCGGCCCCATAAATATGCGTAAGTTCAGGACCCACGAGTTTCACCAGCACCGGTCCACCCAGAATGGCGAGTAGAACATACGCCGCCGTTGTCGGCATGCCCATTCCCAATATCGCGCAACATACCGCCGTTAGCAGCAATGCGACGAAGAATCCATCGAGACCGATATAATACGCGCATCCCCCACCCGCAGCGGGGCCAAACACGCAAATATCCTGGGCAAGTGCCTCGATCATGAAGGCGAATTTGTTGCCTACGCCCGTAATGGACAGAACCTGGACGACGACCTCGATGGTAGCCAGCGTCACGGCGAACTCGGCTCCCTGCCTGCCTCCAACGCGCAAGGCGTTGCGAATGCTGAAAATCCAGTCGGAGGCACTTTGCGCAGCCTGCACGGCCGGGCCCGACTCATTCGTCTGATTCGCCCTTTGTA
>JAPPHK010000204.1 GCA_028820795.1 Nitrospinota bacterium
TCGCCGTGTCGAAACCCTCCACGTCGAGCGTGGGGTCGGTCTCCGCGATGCCGAGTGACTGCGCTTCGGCGAGGGCTTCTTCATAACTCTGGCCGTCTGTCCGCATTCTGGAGAGTATGAAGTTCGTCGTCCCGTTCAGCACGCCCTCTACCTTAAGAATTTCAGCCCCCGCGAGGCAGGTCTCGGCCACGTCGATGGTCGGGAGCGCGGCGGCCGCGGCGGCGGAGATTTTTAGTTCCAGGTTTTTCTCCCGCGCCAGCCCGGTCAGTTCGCGGTAGGCGCGGATGAAGGGCCCCTTGTTCGCGCTCACGACGTGGATTCCCCCGGAAAGCGCTTCTCGTATGTGGCTCAAGGCCGGCTCGCCCGTCCGGATGTCGGTGGGCGTCGTCTCGACGAGAACGTCGGCGCTCGCCGAGCGGACGAGGTCAATGCCTTGCCAGTCGGCTTCCAGATTCGGATGCCCCGCGAAGCCACCCTCACGCTCGAAGGCGTCGGCAGTTTCTGCAGGATGGATTCCGCCGGGGCAGTGCAGGCTTCCGTTCAATTCGCCCACGCCGACGATGGCCGCCTCGAAGCCGTAAGCCGCCCGCATGTGTTCTGATTTTTCGTGGATGAGTCTCGCGAATTCGCGCCCCACGCGCCCGAATCCGCAAACGATCACTCTAATCTGTTCAGCCAAGCGTCATCCTTTTCGGTTGTTGATGCGGGATGCCCGGATTTCCCGCCCCTTCATGCCACGCCGCACGGCGGGCGGTCAACCGGGTGTTTTCAGGAACCTGGGGGCGCGCCTCGTTGCCGAGCGGAGCAAACTATGAGAAACCTTTTGACCGTTGCACCATCATCGCAAAGATGCGCTTTCACAATGGAGACGCGAAAGGGGAAATAAGCTGAAAAGTATTTCTTCGTCTTGGTCCTTGGCGGAGTTGTCTGCGATGCTGCAGACATTGAACGGAAATTGTATCAAGGATTAAAGGTCGTCTGCTTGGTAACGGCTGATGCGCTCCATCATTGATTATGAGGGTACAATACGGTTTTCTGTACCGTCGTCGAAACGCACCTGACATCTCCCGTCACAAGGATCATCATGTGAAATTCAGACAAGGAGACACGACATGAACAGACGGTTGACCGCTATCGTCGAACGCGAGGGCAATGGATACGTCGCCCTGTGCCCGGAAGTGGATGTCGCCAGCCAGGGAGACACCGTGTCCGAGGCGCGCGACAACCTGGCCGAAGCGCTCACCTTGTTCTTCGAGACGGCTTCCGCCGGGGAAGTCGACAGACGCCTGCGCAGCGAAGTCTATGTGACTCATATCGAGGTCGCCGTTGGCTAGGTTGCGCGTTCTTTCCGGCCAGGACGTCTGCCGGATTCTCGTATCGCATGGTTTCGTGGAGGTGAGGCGACGCGCCAGTCATGTAGTGATGCAGAAGGCCGACGACGAAGGCACGATCACCGTACCGGTGCCGGATCACGGAGAGTTGCGCGCCGGCACGCTGAGGTCGATTATCCGCCAGTCTGGTTTGCCCCGTTCAGAGTTCGAATGAAGACCATGAAGAAGACTGGTGCAACCACCTTTGAGACCGTGATCGAAGCACATCGGCTTGAGAGCGGGCAGGTGCGGATTTCGGGCGCAGTCTTCGACCGCGCCTGCGCGATCTCCTCGAAACGGTCCTGGACTTCATCCGCGAAACGTATGCCCCCTCTATTTTCTCCAGCGCGTTGACATAAACCTGTTTGTCTCTTGTTTCCTCTTCTTAACCGTACGGCGGGCGGTCAACCGGGTGTTTTCAGAAGCCTGGGGGCGCGCCTCGTTGCCGAGTGGAGCAAACTATGAGAAACCTGTTGCTCGTTTCATCTTCATTATGAAACTACGCTTTCAGGATTTACGACGCGAAAGGGGAGAAGATGCCGGATCTGGAACTGACCGCCGCGTTCGGGGATTACGATCGCACCAACATCCTCAAGATGGGCGCGGTGCGCCCGGAGGGGGTGAGTCTCCGGGTGCTCTCCCTGCCGCCCACCGAGATATTCTTCCGCATGTGCCGATACCAGGAGTTCGACCTCTCGGAAATGTCGATGGGCGCGCACATGTTCATGCTGGGTGAGGGGAACAGCCCCTTCGTGGGGATGCCCGCCTTCCCGAGCCGCGTCTTCCGGCATTCGATGGTCTACGCCAACGCCGATGCCGGCGTCGATGCGGTGGCGGACCTGAACGGCAAGCGGGTCGCCATCCGCGAATGGGGGATGACGGCGGTGGTGTGGATCGTGGGCATTCTCGCCGAAGAGTACGGCTTGGACGTGAGTTCGGTGGACTGGGTGGCGGCCATCGAGCCGCGCGTGCCGATTCCCATGCCGCCCGGCGCGCGCATCCGTTACATGAAGCCCGGGCAGACGGTCTCGAACATGCTCGAATCGGGCGAGGTGGACGGCGCCCTGATCCACCAGGTGCCGGAGTGCTTCGCCAAGGGTTCTCCCCGCGTCAAGCGCCTCTTCCCGGACTACAAGGCCGCCGAGATCGATTATTACCGGAGGACGGGCGTTCACCCCATGATGCACTGCGTCGTGCTGCGCAAGGACATTCACGAACAAAACCCCTGGGCGCTTCAGTCCATCTACCGGGCCATGTGCGAGGCGCGCGAGAAGACGATGGAGCTTCTGAGCGATAACGGCGCGCTCTCGGCCATGATCCCGTTTCTGCCCTCGGTGATGGACGAGACCCGCGATATTTTCGGCGATAATTTCTGGCCCTACGGGGTGGATGCGAACCGCGCGTCGCTCGAAAAACTCCTCTCCTACGCCCACGCGCAGGGCCTTACGCCCGGCCTGCTCGAGGTGGAGGATCTGTTCGGCGAGAGCGTGCTGGACACGTAAGCCGGCGCTCCGGCGAGGGCGCGTTCCCCTCGTCCTGCGCAGCCGCATACCTGCCTCACCCCGAATAGCGGCTATATCGGCCTCATCCCGACTAGCGCAGAAGCCCCCACTATCCTCACCCTGAGTAGCGGCGGAGCCGCGTATCGAAGGTCAATCGCGACCAATGCGGGAGCGATTGCTTGCAGAGCAGGGAACCAACGGTTCGCAAAACCTCCCTCCTCGGTCGGTTTTGACCCTCGATACGGCGCGCAGGCGCGCCTACTCGGGATGAGGGGGAGGGGTTTTTCGGTCTCGAACCCCACAGCCGCCTGTGCCGCCGTCATTGCCTTTCGCATCCGAAACCTGGAATCCCGCTGCCGGGTCATGTATATAATTCTCATAATTTTCGGGTTTTGCTTCATATTTCCAAATCGCCCTCTCATGCGGATATGGAACTCCCCCATGGCGTCGGCTCCTAAAATTCTCGTAACCGCTCCTTTCCATCATCTCGAATCATCCCTCGCCCAGCGCGTGCGCGGCCTGGGTTATGGAGACCCGCTGGCGCACAGGCGGGTCGTCGTCATCTCGAACAGGCTTAGGGACCACGTCCAGGGCGTGCTCGCGCGCGCGGGAGGCTTCGCAGGGGTGGAGGTCCTGAGCATGATCGACCTGGCGCGCGAGGTCGCCGAGCCGGAGCGCGCACTTGCGGGATACACGCGCCCCCATTCGGCATTGGCCGAGGTGCTGGCGGAAGAGGCGTTCAAAAGCGCGGGGGAGGAGTTCGCCTTTTTCAACGCCGATACGAGAGGGTATGGGGAAAGCCTCTGCGCGACGCTGACCGATCTGGCCGAGGCGAACCTATCCCCGGAAGCCTTGAGGGAACTTTGCGGGAAAATTCCGGGTTCCGATGCGGCGCGGTGCCGCGATCTGGCCCTTCTGGCCGAGAATTTTCAAAGCTCTATGCACGAGCGGAAATTTTACGACGGTTCTTCGCTTATCGAGGCGGCGTGCGAGAAGGCGGAGGCGGAACCCCCGCGCGTTCCCACGATTCTTTACGGCTTCGCCGAGATGAACGCGCTCCAGCGCAGGCTGGCGGCGGCCGTCTGCCGCGAGGCGGCGTCCCAGGTCCTGGTGCCCGCGCAAACGGACGCGCCCGCGTGCGCGCATGCGGAACCTTTGATCGACTGGTTCGAGGGGCAGGGTTTCCAAAGAGAAGAAGCCGGGCCGCTCGATACGAGGCAGCTCTCTGGCTTGGCTGGTGTGCTCTTCTCCGGTGATAAGGCGAAACCTTTGGCGGAAGAAGTCCTGCGCGCCGTGGCCGCCCCCACCAGAGGCCGTGAAGTCTGGGAGGCGTGCCGGGAAATGCTGCGTGCAAGAGAGGATTTTGGGGGCGATGATGAAGTATGCGTCCTGATGAGCGCGCGGGAAGGCTATCGGGATTTGTTCGAGGAGACGTTCCACGTCCTCGAGATTCCCTGCCGGGCGGAAGATGGGAACCCTTTGTCGGAAACGCCCGCCGCGCGTTTGTTCCTCCTCATGCTCCAACTGCCGATTGACGGATACCCGCGCACCGATGTGATGCGCTTTCTGGACGAGGGCGGCTTCAACGCTTCGCCAAGATTTCGGGAACTGGCCGGGAAATATGGATTCGAGGAACTCTCCGTCGATCCTGCTCTTGCGTCCAGATGGGAGTTTTTCACAAGAGGCCTGCCCTATCTGAGAGGTCCAGACGCCTGGCTCTCGGCGCTCGATGACGCCTTGGAGTGGATGGGAGGAGGGAATGAGGAATTTCATGCCGCGTTTACCCTCGCCATAGCGATGTCAGAAATCGTCGAGTTGATTGAGAAGATACCCGAAAAAGGATCGCCTTCTTCGTTCGCTCAATCGGCTCTGGAAGCCTACTCTGAGACGACGAGCGGTTTGGATCACCAGGACGCGGTGAGGGAGGTTGTGTTCTCCCTGGCGGATTTAGATGCTGTTACCGGCGAGATGACGCGCGAGGAGTTCCATGATCTTTGCGGGCGATTCTTCGATAAATCCACTTTGAGCAGGGACGAACCGGAGGGAGGCCATCTGGCGAGCCTCTCCTCCATCCAGGGCGCGCGCGGGCTTTCCTTTGGCGCCGTCGTGCTCTCGGGCCTGGGGGAGGGCCTGTTTCCGCCCCAGGGAACGGAAGACCCGCTTTTGCCCGATACGGCCCGCGAGAAGTTGAACCGCGCTGCAAAAGAGCGCTTCCCGGACAGGGAGATGGCGCTTCCGCTCAAGAAATCCAGGGAGAGTGAAGCGCGGTTTCAGTTGTGGACGATTCTTCAATCGGCGCGCGAGCGCCTCATCCTCACGGCGACGAGCGCCGAGGATGGCATGGGGAACGAGGCGGCGTCTTTCCCGAGCATGTTTCTGCATTACCTGGCCGACGCGCTGGGCGAGGCGAGAGACGGCGCTTGGGGTTTGTTCGCGGACACGCGCAGCCGCACCGCCGCAGCGACGCTGGACGCCGAGGCGATTTCATCGAATCCCGTTCACCTGCGCGAGTATGACCTCGTGCGGATGGCGGAGCAGATCGGCCGGCCCGAGGCGGGCGCCCTTTCCTACATGAACGGTTTTCCGGGGTTTCTCCGCAGGCGAGGCGCCCTTGATGAGCGATGGCGGAAGGCTTTGACTGCGTACGACGGGATGTTCACGGCTCCCGACTTGCAGGAGGTCATCCGGGAGAGGATTCACTCATCCGCGCATCCCCTCGGCGTCACATCCGTGGAGAATTTTTTCGGGTGTCCTTACCGGTTCATCAACGACCGACTGCACCCGCGAATGGAAAAACGTGGGGAGCCTGCGCCTCCCTTCGCCCTGGACGGCTTGATGAGGGGTCAATTGACGCACCGGATTCTCGAACTCTTCCACCGCCGGCTCAAGAAGGAGAACCGGACGCTTCTCGCGCTCGATGAGGCGGCCGCCCAGGATGCGCTCCGCGATTCGATTCGAGAAGCGATGCGCGAGGAGGAAGACATGGCGGATACGCCGCCGCTGCCCGCACTTGCCTGGGAGGTGCTCGAAGACGCGCTCTATCGGCGTTTGTGGGTGTACGTCGAACAAAGGCGAGCGGACACATCGGGCAGGCTGCCCGTGAGCGTGGAGGAGCGGTTCGGGGGCAGGGGTTCGGAGCCATTGCGGATATCGCTGGATTCGGGAGAGCTCGCCTTGAGCGGGCGGATGGACTTGCTCGAGCGAAATGACAATGGGGAATACCGCGTCGTCGATTTCAAGACCGTGGGGAGAAGGAGTTCGGTTCCGGCCCGGAAGAAAGTGCTGGACGGCGGCGAGAGCCTTCAGCTTCATCTCTACGCGCGGCATCTGCGCACGCGGCCGGACGCCTTGCCGGAGGGCGTCCGGGTGAGCGGCGCATACGTCTACGTCACCGAAGAGGAGGGCGTCGCCGAACGCGCGCGCTCCTGCGAGGAGGTCGAGGGGCGCATGGCGGACGTGGATGCGCTCTTGGACTATTTCCTCGCCTCGGCCGGTGAGGGGCGTTTTTTCCCGACGCCCTCTAATGATGGTTGCAGGTATTGCGATTACAAGCTTATCTGCGGACCCGACAGGGCCGAGCGCGCGGCGCGTAAAGAGAAAACGCCGGGGGTGAGCGAGCTTAGGGCCCTGAAGGAGAGGGCCGAATGAGCGCGCAGCCCCGCGATCAAGAGCAAAGAATTGTGGCTGCGACCTGGACGCGCGGCCCCGTTCTCGTCGAGGCGGGCGCGGGCACGGGCAAGACCACCCTGCTCGTGGAGAGAATCCTGCACCTGATCCGAAGCGAAGGGGCCAGTCTGGACGAGATAGCCGCCATCACCTTCACGCGGAAGGCGACGGCGGAACTGAAAGACAGGATTCGCGGGCGCCTGATCGAGGCGGTTCCCGGAGAACAAGACGCAGAAGCGAGGACTCGGTTGCAAGACGCGCTGGATAACCTCGAATCCGCGCGCATATCCACCATCCACGGCTTCGCCCTCAACATCCTGCAAGGATTCTCCGTGGAAGCGGGGCTTCGGCCCGACCTGGGCGACGTGGATGAAATCGAGTACGAGGCGCGGCGCGATACGGCGTGGCGCGACTGGCTGGCCTTAGAGCTGGACGGGGATGACGCGCCATTGCGCGATTTTCTGGAACTCGGCTTTCAGGCGGCCGATCTGGCGAAAATCCGCGACGCCCTGCTCGAACTGCCCGAACTCAGGGAGCATTTCCCCCGCGCAAAAAGCGCTTCTCCCGATGAAATCCACGCAGAGATAGAGGAGGCGTTCGACGCCTGGGCGGAGGTCGGGGAGCGCCATTGCACGGATGAAACGGACAAGGCGTATCAAGAGATCGAAAAGGCGAGAGACTGGCTGGAGGGCCTCTTCGAACTTTCGCAAACCGAACTTCTGCGTGAACTCTGGAGTTCCGGCTTCAAGCTGAACAAGCGGGTGGGTTCTGCGGCGAATTGGGGAGATTCGAAGGAGGAGGGCGGAGAAAACCTGAAACTCTTCCGCGTTGAATACGATCGGTTCCTGCAATCTAGCGCCTCGCTAATCGCCCACGAGATGCTCGCCGGTCTGGTTCCCCTCGTCCGGGGTTTCGTCGAAGCCTTCGAGCGGGATATGCGCGAGGCGGGGCTGTTGTCCTATCAGGACATGCTCTTCCTGGCGGCGAAGCTCGTCCGGGAAAACGCATCCGTGCGGGGGAGAATCCACGAGGACATCAAACATTTTCTGGTCGATGAGTTTCAGGATACCGATCCCCTGCAGGTCGAACTGATATTCCTGCTCGCGGGCGAGGGAGACGCCGCCGACTGGCGCGAAGTGCTGTTGGATGACGCCGGGCTTTTCCTGGTGGGCGATCCCAAGCAATCCATCTACCGCTTCCGCCGGGCGGACATCGCCGTCTATCACGAAGTGAAGGACATGATCGAAGAACTCCCGGGTGGCCGACGGCTGCACATCACGGAAAATTTCCGCAGCGCGCCCGGCGTGGTCGATTTCGTGAACGAGGCGTTCTCTCGCGCAATCGTTCACGACCCCGGGAACCCCCACGTTCAGCCAGAATACGTCGAACTCATGGCGCATCGCGAATCCGAAGACCCGGCCGTTTTCCTCATCAGGAAGGAAGAGGACGGGAATGAGCCGGAAGATGGCGGCAGGGTGAACGAGGAGGAGAGGCGCAAGGCGGAGGCCGCCTGCCTCGCCGCCGCGATCCGCGAGCTGGTGGAGGAGAAGCGGGCAGAAATCACCGATAGAGATAATAACGCGCGCCGCCCCGTCCAGTACGGCGATGTCGCTGTCCTGTTCCGCACGCGCACGGGCTATCCCCAGTTCGAGGACGCCTTTCGCGGTGCGGGCGTTCCGTTCGTAACCGATGGGGGTTATGGGTTTTACGACAAGTTCGAAGTCGGCGCGGTCGTCTCGGTATTGGCCGCCGTGGCGCGGCCCGGCGACTCCCTCGCACTCGCCGCCGCTCTGCGCTCTCCCTTGTACGGTTTTTCGGATGTGGAGATCGCCCGCTACTTCCTGAAAACGCAGGAACCGCCGGAGGAATTGAAAGAGGCGGTTCGCGAAATTCGCCTGCTCCACGAGGTGAAGAAAAACTCGAGTGCGCGCGCAATGTTGGAAGAAATCTACCGCCGCACGGGGGCGTTCGAGTTGTTCCTGGCTTCATCGGGCGGCGAACAGCGCGTCGCCAATCTGGTGAAACTCCTCGACACGGCGCATGAATTCGCCGCGGGCGGCAGGCGTGGCGCGGATGCCTTCGCCGCGCACTTGGAAGCGCAATACGAATTAGGGCGCGAGGCCAAAGAGCCCGAGGCTTTTCTGGACGCCCGGGGGAGCGAGGCGGTTCGGTTCATGACCATCCACCAGGCCAAGGGGCTGGAATTCCCCGTGGTCGCCCTCGCCGACTTGGAAAGCAAGGACGATCAGCGTTCCGAGTCGCGGGTCGCAAATCACGAAAAGGGAAACGAAGCGGTGGAGTTGCACCTGGGCTCAGGAGCCCGGAGGTTGGATTCTGGAGGCTATTCGAACGCGTTCGAGCGCGAAAAAGGGTTTCATGATGCGGAGATAAAACGTCTTTGGTACGTGGGCGCGACGCGGGCCGAAGACTATCTGCTCTGGCCGGAATCGGGTTTTCGCTCATTCATGAAGGTTACGGGCTTGGGCGAGGAAGAAATTGACGAAGTGATTCGGACGGCCTCCGCTTCGGTTCTCGAAGTTTCGCCGGTAGAGGCCAGGGAGGCGGAGTCCATCCTTCGTCTTGGAGATGAAGTTTTCCGTCCGGTGAACGGCGGCTCGGCGGGTGTTGTCGACCGGCGCGCCGCCCTCGATGAGAAACTCAGGCTGCTGAAGAAGCCGGTCGAGGCGCCGAAGCCGCTGGCCCCCAGTAGTCTCGTGAAAGGTTTCGACGGGAAAGATCCTGCGCTTTACGATGAGGATGCGCCGCAAGTCCTTGAGGTCCACGCGGGAGGCGCGGCGTTCGGAAGCCTGGTTCATGAAATCCTCGCGCGGCTCGAACCGCCGGCGCCCGAGCGTCTGGAGAGCCTGAGAGAAGAAGGGGTCGCCTGCGGCCGCGCGCTGGGCTTGAAGGAGGATAATGTCGATCTCGCCATGAAGTTGATTCGAAATTCAGCGGAGACGGGCATCTTGGCGCGCGCAGCCGTTGCGCCGAGGCGCTGGCGGGAGCTCCCCTTCGTGTACGGGCTGGGTGGGCGCGTTCTCCGGGGAGCCGTCGATCTGGTGTTCGAAGAAGAGGGGAAACTCGTGGTCGTGGACTTCAAGACGGACAGGATCACCGAAGGCGAGGCGGAGGATAAGGCCGCGGATTATGAAAGCCAGGGAGCCGCCTACGTCATGGCGCTCGAGGCGGCGACGGGTCTTGAGGTCGGGGAACTGGTGTTTTCTTTCCTGCGTCCGGGGGTGGATGTTTCCTGGCCCGTCGATGATATGTTAAGACAGCGCGTACGAGAAGCCGTGGCGGAAGCGCTGTAAAAGGGATTCACGAGGCTTCATCCTGTCCAGTAGAAATAGAGGGGGATTGCCATGAAGGTCGAATCCATCGAGATATTCCGCGTCGACATGCCGATGCGGGACTTTTTCAAGAACGCGAACCATAACCACAACGTCCAGCCCGCGGTCGTCGTTCGCGTGACATCGGACGACGGTTTCTCGGGCGTTGGCGACGTCGAACCCGTGGCGGGATACTCGGGCTTGAGCCGCGATGATATCGCGGACGCGGTGGAGCACAAGCTCGCCCCCGCTCTCATCGGCGCGAACCCGAGAGCGTCGCGCGAGATTACGCACAAGATGGACGAGGCCTGCGATGGCTTCGACGGCGGCAAGGGCGCCTTGTCGCTCGCCGTGGCGGACCTCCATGCGAAATACCTGGGCGTCCCGCTGTATGAACTGCTCGGAGGCGCCGTGAAGCGCGAGGTGCGCTTCAACGCCTGGATCGGCATCAAGGCGCCCGAGGAGGCGGGGCGCGAGGCGCGGGGTTTTTATGAGCGCGGGTGGCGGGCGTGCAAGGTGAAGACGGGGGGAGACGTGGCGTCCGACGCGGCGCGGGTGCTGGCCGTGCGGGAATCGACGGGGGATGATTTCGAGATACGGATCGACGCGAACGAGTCCTACGGGGACGTGGAAGACGCCATTGCGCTTGCGCGCGAGGTGGAGGGAGCCGACATCCAGCACTTCGAGCAGCCCGTTCCGAGAACCGACATCGAGGGGCTCGCCCGCGTGCGCCGCTCCATCAACATCCCCGTCATGGCGGATGAGTGCGTGTTCGGGCCGGAGAGCCTGCTCGAGATCATCCGGGCGGAAGCCGCCGATATCGTCAAGGTCAAGATCATGAAGCAGGGCGGCCCCCTGCGCGTGCGGGACATGGTCGGCACGGCGGAGGCCGCCGGGATGAAGCTGGTCATCGGCCACGGGTTCGGTTTGTCGCCCTACACGCTGGGGGAGATTCACGTGGCGGCGACTTCGAACGCTTTCCTGGCGGCGATAGAATCCGTCGGCCCCGAGAAGATGCTTGACGACGTCGTGGATTCTCCGGTCGACATGAGCACGGGACTGCATACGATCTCGGACGCCCCCGGACTGGGGGTCGCCCTGGACGAGGACAGGATGGAGAAATATCTGACGCGCGAAGTCGTCAGGGTGTAGCCATCGGCGGAATCGGCTTCTCCGGTTTCGATTCTGAGTCGTCTTTCATATTTCTGAACAGGTAACCCCGGTGCCATTTCCATTTCAGGAAGCGCTGTCATTCTCAGACCACCTCCTTGCGGGAGGGCTAGCTCTCCTCTTTGTGATTGCGGGCGCGTGCGTCTGCGGCGGTTCGGTTTTCACCCTGCTCGCCGGGTCGCGCGCTTCGGAGAGCATGGACCCCAGGTGGGACGACCTCGCTCTTTTGTGCGCGAAGACGACACGCGCCCTGGCGGGGTGGGTCACGTGTCCCCTGGGTCTCGGCCTTTGGGTCGTCATGATGGCCCAGCGGCCCCGCATGATGGAGCAACTCCATTCGGTTTTCCTGGTTCCCGCCCTGCTGGGATTATTGCTTTTCGCATCGGGTCTTTGTTTTTCCCATCAATACATCGCCTCATGGGGAAGAGGTCTCCACGAAAACCGATTTCATCTCCCATGGGGCGTTTTCTCGTCTATCGGTTATTGGTGTGCGGCCGCCGTCCTCGTATCGGCCTGCGCCTTTTCGATGAACACGGGAGAGTGGATAGCGAAGCCAACCCTGTGGAACGCTTTCTGGAATCCCGCCTTCCCGGTCGTCTTCATCACGGGGGTGGCCATCTCGATATCGACTTTCGGCGCTTTCGGATTGCTCTACGCCGCGACCCGAAAAGACAGCGCGTGGCGCGTCGCCCTGGTGGAGGATCTGGGTAAATGGATGTTGGCGGCTTCCGTCGTCGGCGTTTTCGGGTGGATATGGTGGGGAATCCTCATGCCCGAAGGCGCGAACCGGAATCCGGTGTTCTGGGGGATAGCGGCCGCGGTTGCGGCGACTGCGGCGCTGGGAGCCATCTCATACAGATGGGGCGTTCACGAACCCGGCGCCCGGCATCGTCTGCATGCGGGAGCGGCCTCGGCTCTGGTTGTTATTATGGCGGCGGCGTTCGGGTGGGTGTACGTGGAAACGAAGGGAAATTTTCAGATTCATCGATATATGTATCGCAATGGAATCATCATCGAAGAAGCCGAGGGTTCTCATCAAACGGGCTTGTGGAATATCGTGAACCTGG
Source organism: Nitrospinota bacterium (assembly GCA_028820795.1). Taxonomy (GTDB): domain Bacteria; phylum UBA8248; class UBA8248; order UBA8248; family UBA8248; genus Bin107. The sequence goes on from JAPPHK010000204.1 coordinate 12,105, forward strand.
GCGAGCCCATGCCGGCGCAGGAGGAACTCGGCGCGTTCAGCTTCCGCGCGCAATGTATGGCCTGCCATCAGAATTGGACGAACCTCCGGGATCCGTCTCGAACCCCCCGGTTCAGGTACGAAGGAGAAGCGCTTCGGTTCCTTGGTGAGATGCGCTTGAAACACCCCCCGTACCCCCTTTTGGCGGGCGCGCCCGAGGAGCGCCGCGCCCTGGCGGCGTATCTGGAGACGTTGATCGTGAAATCGGGCGGAACGCTCGCATCGCGCCCCGAACCGCCTCGCGCCGAACCGAAACCGTCGGTTCGCCCCGCGGTGGTTTCGAAACCCTCTTCCGAGAGCGCTGAAGATCGAACCGGTGCTTCGAAAGTGAGCGAGAAGGAAGCGGGTGGCGAGAGCAAAGTCGTCCCGGTTCTCCCGCCCCTACACACGGAGCAAGCCCCCGATAGGGGAAAAGAGGCCGGAGTGCCGGAGAAGGAGGGTCGTCCCATCGGTTCTCCCGCCCCGCCCCCCGCCGCGCCAAGTGCGAATAAACCCGGAGAGGCGGGGAGCGTTTCCCGTGTTTCTTCCAGTCCGCCGAGTAATGGGCAGGACGCTAAAAGCGCATCGGGAGCCAAAATGCCGCCGGAAGAAGAGCGCGCCGCCGCATCTACTACTCCATTGAACGACGCGCAAAACATTACCCCGGAGTACGGGGAAAGCGTTTCCGCCGAGCCTTCGGCTCCGCCGAACGACTCGCAGGACGCAAAGAAACCGGAAGAGAAGAATTCGCCATGAACTTGATGTTCGCCGAATCGAGCGAGTGGCTCATTGTCCTGCTTGGCTCCGTCTTGTTGTTGTGCGGGGGCGTGAGTATTTCGCTTCCATGGTTTTCCGCGCATCTCGCGTTCTGGGGATGGCGGGAGGACAACGATGACGACGTCGCATTCGCGCGCCGCCTGTCAGGTCTGTGCCTGGCGTCTCTCCTTCCGGTATTCTTCATCGGGGCGGTGCTTTTCTTGCTGGTATCGACGATACAGCCTTCCGTTTTTTTCACCTCCGTGATCGCGCTGATTCGTCCACTGGCCGCCTTGGTGGTCTTGCTGTTCGCTTACATGGTTCTTGTGTTCGCACATTCGAAGCGTGTGGGACAGGGTTCAAAATTCGCATACGCGCACCTGATGATGATTCCGGCAGGCGTCCTGATGGTATTATCCGCAGGGATAGCCTGGGTGTTCACGCTTTCCTGCATGAGTCCATATCTCCTCGGTTTGGAAGAGGGGTGGGGTTGGCGTTTTTTGAGGTATTCCTCTTTCTGGTGGCCCGTGGCGCACTTTTATCTCCTGGCGTTTTCGGTCGGCGGACTCGTTCTCGTTTTTCTGGGGGGCAGGGTTTTCCGGTGGGAGAGTTACATCTCGGTGTCGAACGGATCGCGGTGGGTTCGGCTCGGCGCGAAGTTCTCCTTGTGTTTTCTGATGATCCAGGCGGGATTGGCGGGCGCCTGGCTCTTCTTCCGGGGGTCTGATTTCCTGGACGTCATGCTCGCGTCCGGCGGTTCACCTTTCGTGGTGTTTCTCATCAGCGGAGCCGTTTGCGTCGTTTTGTTGCTCGAGTTGCTTATCGGTGTGCTCAGACGGGGCGGGAGCGAGCGAATGAGTGGTTATTTCGCCATCATTCTTGTTTTCATCCTGGTGCTTTCCGTGAATTCGGCGCGGTTGACCTTGAATCAAAATGGATTCTCTCTTTCCGGGCAAAGCGATTCTCTCGGGCAGACACAGGGCCGGTCGCCTTGATAGTCGATATATGCAGCTTTTTGCCCGTTGCGGAGTCCTACCGCGCCCGTTTGTCGGGCTGGGCCTCGATTCCCGGTTACCTGAAGATGTTCGCGAAGGGATTGAGCGCATTTTGCGGCGTGCCCGAAGAGGAGTTTCGTCGCAGGGCGGTGGGGACGACGCGGGAGGAAATCCTGGGCTTCATCGATGAGATATCGGCGAGGCTCGGACGGCCTCTCGAGGAGTTCATCGCGCGCCTGGATGCGGCAGGCTATGACAAGGCGGTCGTTTTCAGCATCGATCAGGAGAGCACCACCGGCGTCTCGCCGCTCGACCCGAACGTTCTCGCCTGTGCGGTGGATTCGTATCCGGAGCGGATTCTGGCCTTTCAGGGCGTCGACCCCAACAAGGACGATGCGGCGAACACGCTGGAAAAAAGCGTGCGCGACCTTGGCCTGCACGGGGCGTTTCTCGTTCCTTTTCTGCATCGCCTGCCCGCCGACGCGCCGGCGTACCGTCCCATCTACCGAAAGTGCGTCGAACTGGACGTTCCCGTATGGATTCACACCTCGGTGAACTGGGCGCCCGCTCACCCCATGGAGCTCGGCAGGCCCCTGGCTCTCGATCGTCTGTGCGGCGAGATGCCGGACCTGAAGGTAATCGCGGGCCACGGCGGTTGGCCCTGGGTGCCGGAGATGGTCGCCGCCGCCTGGCGGCACCCGAATCTCTACATCGACCCATCGGGCCACCGGTGGAAGTATTTCACGACGCCGCATTCGGGCTGGGAGATGCTCCTTCATTTCGGCAACTCCACGATACAGGATAAGATTCTGTTCGGTACGGATTGGCCGCTTTTGCCGATATCCTTGGGGGAAATTCTCGAAGAAGCGAGGAATCTTCCCTTGAAGCCGGTCGTCATGGAAAGATGGCTGGGAGGAAACGCGGCGCGCTTGCTGGGGCTTGATGAATGACCGAAGAAAACCCGCATTGGCGCTCCATTTTAGGAGCTGCCTGTTTCATCATCTTCGCCGTTTTCGGCTCGTTGGTGTCGACGAGCGGACTCATCGGCTTCATTCGGGATGATTTGCATTTATCCTACGGCGCGGGCGGTTTCCTGCTGTCCGCGCCGTTTCCGTTGATAGCGTTTTTCGCGGTGGCAGGGGGCCAATTGGTCGATAGGCTGGGTGTCAAGAAAATGGTTCTTTGCGGTGTTTTCCTCACTTTGCTGGGAGGAGCCGTCCGCTTCTCGAGCGGGGATTTCTGGTCGCTTGCTACGGGAATCGCTCTCGTGGGTGCAGGCACGGGGCTGGTGTTTCCCGTCATGCCGAAAGTGGTGGGAACGATAGTTCCCCTCGATCGCAACGAGTTCGGCTCCGCCGTTTATACGGCTTCCATCATCGCGGGCGCGGGTCTGGGCGTCGCGGCATCGCACTATATGACGCCTGCCGCGGGAATGTTGCCCGCTTCATGGGGAGGGAGCGTCTGGCGCGGCGGCTTTCTGGGCTGGGCGCTCATTTTGATACTGGCGTTCATCGTCTGGCATAGAAACGCTGCCTCGATCGCGCTAGATTCGGAACCCGAATCCGCTTCGGCGAAAAGCGGCATGGTGTATCGGCTCCTCGCTGTCTGGGGGGTCGGCGGTTCCTTGTTCTTCAACAACATCGTGTTTTATACGAGTCTGGGCTGGCTGGGCACGATTCTGATGACGAAAGGCTGGTCGCAGGCGAACGCTGCGCTGATCGTGTCGAGTTTGCCTTTGCTCGGAATTTTTGCTTCCCTGAGCGCGCACAAAATGGCGCTGGCCTTGGGCGGCGAGCGGGTGATGATGGTTTTATGCGGTTTGTTCACGGCCGCGGCTCTCGCCTTGATGCCGGCGGGAAACGCATGGGTCGCTGCCATGGGAACCGCCGTTTTGGGCTTGACCACGAATTGCTGGTTCTTGTTTTGCCTGGCCTATCCGGCGCAGTACGTGGAGAAAAGCCAGGTGGGCCAGGCGGGCGGTTTGATCATCGGCATGGGTTATTTGGGCGGTTTTGTCGGTCCCTGGACGATTGGCGCGATAAGGGACTGGGCCGGGTCGTTCGGTCCGGGCTTTTATACGTTGGCGGTTGTTTCGGTCATCGGGATATCGTGCGCTCCGTTTTTCGGAAGATATGCCGATCAAGGAAGAGGATAGGGTGTTTTGGATATCACGACGCGGCGATTGAAGCTGAGGCCCGTGGAGGCCATCCCTGCGGAACATCGGGGCCAGAGGATGTTGAGGCTGACGGATCCGTTTCGTCTCAGCGAGGCGGTTCTTTTTGCTCCCATGGCGTTGGTGCCTGTTCTGCAGAGGCTCGATGGTCGCCACACGTTTGAAGACATCAAGGCGCAGTGCAAATCTCGCCACGGGATGGATGTCACAGAAGAAAGCTACCGGGCGATGGTATCCCGGCTCGAAGAGGCGCATTTCCTCGAAGGAGATGGTTTCGCCTCCTGGAGCGCATCGATCAAGGATGCCTACTTGAGCGCTCCGGTGCGCCCGAATTTTCTGGCGGGAAGAAGCTACGATTCGGACCCGGCGCGTTTACGCTCTCATATCGATGGTTTTTTCAAAACGGCTGACGGCCCGGGAATGCCCGCAAGGAATTCTTCCTCCCCGGCCGTACCGCTTCGGGGAGTAGTCGCGCCTCATATCGATTTTCATCGCGGCGGCTCCACCTTCGCATGGGCGTATAAGTCGGTCGCAGAACGAGCCGATGCCGATTTGTTCGTCGTGCTGGGGACGGTCCACGCCCCGACAAAGTACATCTATAACCTCACGGCGAAGTCTTTCGAGACGCCGTTCGGCATTTTGGAAACGAGCGCAGAGTTCGTTGAGGAACTCTCGGACAGGCTGGAGGTGAATCCCTTTCAGGATGAATTCGTGCATCGCGGCGAGCACTCCATCGAGTTTCAGGCGGTTTTTCTTCAATATCTCTTTGCGGACGTTCGGCCGGTGCAGTTTGTTCCCATACTGGTGGGCTCGCTCCACCGGTTCGTTGCGGAGGGGCGATCTCCCCGGGGCGATGCGCAGGTGGAAACTTTCATCGCTGCCCTGAGTGAGACGATAACGGCGTATCGGCAAAACGGGAGGATGGTCTGTTTGATAGCAAGCGTGGATTTCGCACACGTCGGTCCCCAATTCGGCGATGAAGACCCGGTGGGTGAAGTGCGCCTTAAAGAACTCGCCCAGGCGGACGGGAAATCCCTGGAAGCTGTATGCCGCGGAGAAGCGGAGGCGTTTTACTGGAGCGTGGCCGAAGACGGGGATGCGAGAAACGTGTGCGGCCTGGCGCCCATCTACACCATGTTGCGCGTTCTGAATGACTGCGAGGGAGAAGTGCTCCGCTATTCCCAATGGCCGGACCCGAACGGAACGGTCACTTTTTCGAGTGTCGCTTTGACTTGAAATGATTTGATTTCTGCAAATCTTGAATCACAGAGGAGAGAGGATCGTTGCTTTATTTGCGTGAATCCGACGTAAAGAGTTTGGTGAACATGTCCGATGTCATGGACGTGGTGGAGAAATGCTTCAAGGCCCAGGG
>JAPPHK010000086.1 GCA_028820795.1 Nitrospinota bacterium
AGAACGCTGAACGCCGGAATGACGATGAAGTGTACTCGGAGGGTGAGAAGGTTCCATTGTAAGGGCGGTTTGCGAACCCTAGACAGGCGCAGGGGCTGTCCGGCTACGGGAAAATGCAACGCAGAGGTGGCTACGGGGCCTGGTTGCGCTCCAGCATGTCCAGCACGTCTTCGGTTTTCGTTATCCAGCCGAATTTCGTTTCGAAGTTGTAGAGCGTGGCCTGGCGCGTGAAGTCGGGACCCGTGTGATCCATCGCGTCTTCTACGAGAATGGGCCAGAACTCGCGGAAATAGGCCTCGCGCGCCGTGCTCTCCACGCAGACGTTCGTGGCCACGCCGGTGAAGAGGATGTGCCGGATGTCGAGGCCGTTGAGCTGGTTTTCCAGCGTCGTTCCCGCGAAGCCGCTGTAGCGAGCCTTCTTCACCACCAGGTCGTCCGGCTCGGGCTTGAGCTCGTCGATTATTTCCCACCCCCACGTTCCCTCGATGATGAGCTTGTCGCGGTCTTCGGGGCGCTCCTCGATCATCTTGAAGGCCATGTGCTTGCGGACGTTGGGCGACTGCGGTCCGCCGGCGTCGCTGAGATCCGGCTTGTAGCCGAACTGGAGATAGAGCACCTTCACGCCTGCCGCGCGCGCCGCAGGGAGCAGGCGCCGGTTCGCCGCGATGACGGGGTTCGTACGGGCCTCGTCGATGCCCGCGCCCAGGTCGAGCATTCCGCCCTTCTTCGCATAAGCGTTCTGCATGTCGACCACGATGAAAGCGGTTCGGCCTAAGTCGATTTCCACGTCCCGGGGCCTCGCCTTGAGGTTCGCCATTCGTCTTCTCCATGGATAATTGGACAATAATTTCTTCAGCGCTTCTTTATAGCACAGGGCGAGGCGAGGCGTCTTTTTGGGATGAATTCCGACTGAGGAGGGAGGAATTCCTCTGAGCGAGGAGTAGAGGCATTCTTCCGACCGAGGGTGGAGGAATTTCGCGCCGATATTTTTCTCGTCCACAGTAAAATCTCCCCATCTTCCGAGACGAACCACCCCGCCGTCATTCCGGCGTCATTGTCGTTTCTGTTGTAGGTGGCGCTCCCTCCTCGGGAGCGCCCCACGCATATATGCGACCCGGCCTTTTTCGCCGCCCGTCATGGACCGCATATATGCGACCCCTACTCGGAAACCCTCAGTTCGCGGAGGAGGCCTTTGATTGTCATTCCGGCGAATGCCGGAATCCAGAGCCGAGGAGAGGGGAGATGAGGTGGTGTTTGATTCCCTATCTCATCGATCGGATTCGACAGGAAAAAACGGAAAGCGAAAGACAAAATCCCTGGATTCCGTCAAACCCTCCCGCCTTGGTCGGGTCTGACACCGGAATGACGATGAAGTGTATTCGGAGGGTGAGAAGGTTCCCTTGTAGGGGCGGTTCGCGAACCCCGGACAGGCGCAGGGGCCTGTCCGGCTACGGGAAGATCCAACGCAAAGGCGGCTTCGTGGGATTCGATCGCTTCACTGACCCTGCCCCTATGAAGGTCTTTCATTGCGGCTCACGCCCCTTGCCCCTACAATGTCAAACCCGACCGAGAAGGGTTTGTTGAAAAAGTCCCCCTGACAAGGGGGGTGGGGGGGGCACGGCAAGACGTGATGGGAAGGCTCTTTTCTACGACCTGAGTAGCCCGCCATATCACCCTCACCCTGAGTAGCCGCCGAAGGCGGCGTATCGAAGGGCGAGGGGAGTCAAACGTCTCGCTCGGGACGAGGGGGCATCCTTCGATACGCGGTTTCACCGCTACTCAGGATGAGGCAGAGAGGGGCTTTTTCAACAGCCCCGAAAAAAGAGGTCTTGCGCGTTCATATCGCGGCAGGTTTTATTTTCTCGATACAGGACGGGTACGACGAATCATGGCTGACATAGCGACGCTGAAAGAGGGCGAGCGGTTCGATTCTTTCTTCAAGATCCGCGAGTACGAGACGCGCGAGAGCCGCGCGGGCAGGGAGTATCTCGATCTGACCCTGGAAGACGCGACCGGTGAGGTCCCCGCCAAGGTCTGGGAGCCCGCGACGCAGGTGCAGGGGACCATCGGGGCGGGCGATTTCATCAAGGTGCGCGCCATGGCGGAGAACTACCAGGGCCGCCTGCAGCTCCGCGTGGAGCGCGTCCGAAGGGTGAACGAACAGGATTACGAGAGCGGCTTCAAGCCCGAGGACTGCGTGCAGCGCACGCCCTATGACATCGACGTCATGTGGGAGGAGGCGAAGCGCATCGCTGGCGGCTGCCACCCGCTCGTGGCCGCCTATCTCACCGCGATTCTTGACGCCTATGAGGAGAAATTCCGCGAGTGGCCCGCCGCACAGCGCATTCACCATCCCTATCTGGGCGGTTTGCTGGAGCACACGCTCTCGGTCACGAAGACGTGCCTTTATCTCGCGGATAAATACGACGTCTCGAAGGACCTCCTCGTCGCGGGCGCGCTCCTGCACGACATCGGCAAGCTCGAGGAACTCTCCACCGAGGGCGCGACGCACTACACCACCGCCGGCCGTCTCCTCGGCCACATCGTTCTGGGGCGCGACATCGCGCGCGAGTGGGCGGGGCGCGAAGGCGTATTCGCGGAAGGCGAGGGGCTTCCCGGGGATTTCCTGCTGCATCTGGAGCACCTCATCCTCTCGCATCAGGGCCAGCCCGACTGGGGCACGGTGAAAGTGCCCATGTCGGCGGAGGCGCTCCTGCTCCACTACGCGGACGACATGGATGCCAAGCTCAACATCTTGAAGCGCGCTGTGGCCGAAGACCAAGGGGATGAGGATTTCACGGCAAGAAACCATACTATGGCGCGCGTCTTCTACAAGGGCGGTCCGCCGCTCCCGCCGGAGAATTCATAGAATGTCCGAACTTGGGGCGCATCTTGCCTCCTGTATGTATCAGGCGGGGCCCAGACCCGCCCCGTCTTCTGAGGATGGAAGCAATGTCTGACCATATTACAATCATGAACGAGAAGACGGGGCGCATCGTGATGCTGGCGGTGGACCACGGCTATTTCCAGGGTCCGACCTCGGGTCTCGAAGGACCGGGAAAGACCATCGAACCCCTGCTGCCCTGGTGCGACGCGGTGAGTCCCACGAAGGGCGTTTTCCTGCGCTGCATGCCGGCAGGGACCAAGACGCCGGTGATCCTCCGGGCATCGGGCGGGAACGCCATCGTCTATTCGGACCCCGTGGAGCTGGAGCGCGAACTGAGCATCCGGGCGTCGGGGGTTGCGGATGAGGCGGCGCGCGAGGCGATGAGGGAGCGAATCGCCGATGAAATCGTGAACCGCGAACTATCGAACGAAGCCGTCACCGTCTCGGCGGCGGAGGCGGCGCGCCTGGGCGTGGCGGGCGTTTCGGTTTCGGTCTACGTGGGCGCGCGCTACCAGAAAGAATCCATCCTGAACCTGGCCCGCATGAGCGACGAGGGCCGCCGGGAGGGCCTGATAGTCTTGGGGATAACGGCGGTGGGCAAGGAGATGACGCGCGACGCGCGCTACCTGGGTCTGGCCACGCGCATCGCGGCCGAGCACGGGGCGGACGTGGTGAAAACCTATTATTGCGAGGGCTTCGAGCAGGTGGTGCGCGGTTGTTTCGCGCCCATCGTCATCGCGGGCGGCAGGAAGGTGCCCGAGCGCGAGGCGCTCGCGTTCTGCCGCCGGGCGATTGATGAGGGCGCAGTGGGCGTGGACATGGGCCGGAACATCTTCCAGAGCGCGCATCCGGTCGCGATGATCCGGGCGGTGCGCTCCGTCGTGCATGATGATTTAAGCCCCGACGCGGCCTATGAGATGTTCGAGGATTTGAGCGCGGTCCCCCTCACGGAATGAAGCCTGCGCGATACTCGGGAAGTTTTAATATGCCGGAAACGATGCGAGCGGCTGTTTATTACCGAAACGACGACGTGCGGATCGAGGAGGTGGAGAAACCCCGCGCCGGAGCGGGCGAGCTCTTGGTCGAGACGCGCGCGAGCGGCATCTGCGGAAGCGACGTCATGGAGTGGTACCGCGTCAAAGGCGCGCCGCGCGTGCTGGGCCACGAGGTGACGGGCGTCGTCGCGGAAGTGGGCGAGGGGGTGGAGGGCTTCAAGCCGGGCGACCGGGTTTGCGTGACCCATCACGTGCCGTGCAACAGCTGTTCTCTTTGTCTGCGCGGAGACCACACGGCGTGTGAGACGCTCAAGCGGACGAATTTCGACCCGGGCGGTTTCGCCGAGTTCATCCGTATGCCCGCCGTCAACGTGGAGCGGGGGACGTTCCGCCTGCCCGATGAGGTATCGGACGACGCGGGCGTGTTCATCGAGCCTTTGGGTTGCGTCCTGCGCGGCTGGCGTCGCTTCCGGATGACGCCCGGCCTGAGCGTCCTCGTGGTGGGAAGCGGCATGTCGGGACTGCTGCACGCCCAGGCGGCGCGCATCCTGGGGGCGGGAGCCGTTTTCGCGGCGGACGTACATCCTTGGCGCCTCGAAGCCGCCGGGCGTTTCGGCGCGCAGGCGCTTCCTCCGTGCGAGGACATGGCGGCGGCCTTGCGGGAGGCGAACGATGGCCGCCTGGCGGACCGCGTCGTCCTGTGCGCGGGCGCGCCCGAGGCCCTGGAGACGGCCCTCGCGTGCGTTGCGACCTGCGGCGTCTTGCAGCTTTTCGCCCCCACGCCGCCGGAGCATCGCCCCGGAATCGACTTCAACCGTATCTGGAGGGAGCAGATCGCCCTCACCACCACCTACGGCGCGGCTCCGCTCGATCTGGAAGAGGCGCTCGCGCTCATCCGCGCAGGTCGAATCGAGGTCGAGGAGATGATCACCCACAGGCTCCCGCTCGCGCAGGCGCAGGAGGGCTTCCGCCTCGTCGCCAAAGCGGGGGAATCCCTGAAAGTGGTGCTCAAGCCTTGATGGACGCGCAACGCCGAATCTTGCAGCCGGGCGCCATAGGGGGTAGTGTTTTATCCAGGATTGCGGGCCATGGGAGCGAGGTCGTGGAATTCGCCAGGTGAAAACCAAAGACCCGAGAGGAATTGGAAATGACGACGTTTCAAATCGCGACACTCGGGTTCTACGTTATCCAGTCCTTGATCGGCCTCGCGCAGTGCGCTCTCATCTTGATGGGTTTGAGGCAGATGAGCCGCGCCTCGGAATTGCGGGAAAGAGATAGTGCGAGGCGACATGAGGAGGTCATGAATAACCATGCCGAGAACATGAATAAACACGAGGAGTCGATGACGGCGCTCAAGGCGCTTATCGAACGGACGGGAAAATAACCCCGCTTACAATCAACTATCCCGCCTCCATCCTCATGCACGGATGCTTTTTGTCATTTCCCTTGTGCTCGTTCACGGGATAGTAGGCGGGTTCGTTTTCGAACGTAAAGCTCGAATCTTGCGGGAGTGCGCCAAAGAAAGTAGGGTTTTATAAGGGATTGCGTACCATGGAACGCGAGGCTGTGGAGTTCGCATGGTGAAAACCAAAAGACCCGAGAGGAATCGGAAATGACGACATTTCAGATAGCGACCCTCTGGGCGGCAGGCATCCAAAGCGCCATAACCCTTATGGTAGGAAGCGTACAATGCCTTATGATTTGGAAAGGCCTGAGGCAGATGGAGCGCGCCTCGGAGTTTCGGGAAAGAGAAAGCGCGAGACGGCATGAGGAGGTCATGAAAAATCATGCCGAAAACATGAAAAAAAACGAGGAGTCCATGACCGCGCTCAAAGCGCTCATCGAGCGGACAGGAAAGTAATTCTTGGCTTTCACTGACCGTACGCCCCCGTCCACCGGGACGGGGGCTTTTTTCATGCTTCAGTTCCGAGTTGCTCGGCTATGGCGTGGCGAGTCGGTTTTTTGTCGCACGGCTGGCCCGAATCTTGCCGGATTGCGCCAAAGGGGGTAGAGTTTCTACAAGTTTGCGGGCCATGGGAGCGAGGCCGTGGAATTCGCCAGGTGAAAACCAAAGACCCGAGAGGAATCGGAAATGACGACATTTCAGATAGCGACCCTCTGGGCGGCAGGCATCCAAAGCGCCATAACCCTTATGGTAGGAAGCGTACAATGCCTTATGATTTGGAAAGGCCTGAGGCAGATGGAGCGCGCCTCGGAGTTTCGGGAAAGAGAAAGCGCGAGACGGCATGAGGAGGTCATGAAAAATCATGCCGAAAACATGAAAAAAAACGAGGAGTCCATGACCGCGCTCAAAGCGCTCATCGAGCGGACAGGAAAGTAATTCTTGGCTTTCACTGACCGTACGCCCCCGTCCACCGGGACGGGGGCTTTTTTCATGCTTCAGTTCCGAGTTGCTCGGCTATGGCGTGGCGAGTCGGTTTTTTGTCGCACGGCTGGCCCGAATCTTGCCGGATTGCGCCAAAGGGGGTAGTGTTTCTACAAGTTTGCGGGCCATGAGTGCGAGGCCGTGGAGTTCGCCAGGTGAAAACCAAAGACCCGAGAGGAAGAGGAAATGACGACGTTTCAGATAGCGACCCTCTGGGCGGCAGGCATCCAAAGCGCCATCACCCTCATGGTAGGAAGCGTACAATGTCTTATGATTTGGAAAGGCCTGAGGCAGATGGAGCGCGCCTCGGAGTTGCGGGAGAGGGAGAGCGCGAGACGCCATGAGGAGTCGATGACCGCGCTTAGGGCGCTCATCGAGCGGACGGCCAAATAGCCCGCGCTACCCACGGAGCCCCCGGCTCCCTTCCTCTGGGGGCGGCTTTTTCGCGCCGATTTTTTCACCCGCCTGATGGCCGCTATTCGTCCACGGGGTGGTAGGTCAGCTCGCTCCCGGGCGGAAAATCCTCTCCATCTTGGATGGCTTCATCCTCATAGAGAGCATCCGGCGGGGCGTCTTCGGTGAACTGCGCCTCATCGGCCTCTGCGTCTCGTGGAGCGGGTGAGGGTTCTTTGAGTATCGGGGCGAGTTTCGCCTCGCGGCGGATTCTTTCCGGCAAACCGCTCCATCTTCTCCTCACGCGCGCGTTTCCTATCGCGATGCCCAGCGCTTTTTTCGATCCGACGAACACCACCAGCCGCTTCGCCCGCGTGAGGGCGGTGTAAACGAGGTTTCGCTGCAGCATCGGGTAGTGCTGGGTGTGGAGCGGGATGACGACGGCGGGGTATTCGCTTCCCTGGCTCTTGTGAACGGTGATGGCGTAGGCGTGCATCACCTCGTCGAGCGCGCCGCGCGTGTATTCGACGATGCCCGTGTCGAAGGCCACGCGGATGCTGCCCTCCTCCGGCGCGACGCTTTTGACGACGCCGATGTCGCCGTTGAACACGTCTTTGTCGTAGTTGTTGCGAATCTGGATGAGTTTGTCGCCGGTGCGGAATATGCGGCCCCCGCTTTGCAAGGCCGGGGTGTTTCCTGCGGGGTTGAGCGCCTCCTGTAAGCGGGCGTTCAGGCTCTGTACGCCCAACAAGCCGCGCTGCATGGGCGAGATGACCTGGAGGTCGGCGATGGCGTTTACGCCGAATCGCTCGGGAATGCGCTCGCGGCACAGTTCGATGATGAGGTCCGCGCAGCGCTCCGCCTCGTTCTCCTCGATGAAGTAGTAATCGAGCGGCGCGTCTTCTTTCTCGCCCTTGCCGTTTCGGGGCATCTCGCCGCGGTTCACGCGGTGGGCGTTTTCGACGATCAGGCTTTCCTGCGCCTGGCGGAAAACCTCGGTGAGCCGAACCACGGGCAGGGTTTCCGAGGTGATTGCATCGCTCAACACGTTGCCGGGTCCCACGGAGGGGAGCTGGTCCACGTCGCCCACCAGAACGAGCGTCGCCTGATCGGGCACCGCGCGCAGCAGATGGGCCGTCAGGTGCACGTCGAGCATCGAGGCCTCGTCGATGATCACGATGTCGCCGGTGAGCGGGTTTTCGGCGTCCCGTGTGAAGCCGCCCGAATGCCAGCTGTATTCGAGCAGTCTGTGGATGGTGGCCGCCTCGTGGCCGGTGACTTCCGAGAGGCGCTTGGCCGCCCGGCCCGTGGGCGCGCCGAGGATGACCTGGAGGCCCAGTTTCGTATAGAGATTCGTGACGGCGCTCACGATGGTCGTCTTGCCGGTGCCGGGACCGCCCGTGACGATGAGCACCTTCTGCGTGAGCGCGCCCTCGATGGCCGCGCCCTGATCCTTGGTCGCCATGCCGCCCTCGAGCGCGCGCCGCGCGAGATGGCCGAGGCGTTCTTTCGTCGTGGCGCCGGGCGCGCCCTGTCCCCGCATGGCGGCCTCGAGACGCGCCTCGTCGCGCGGCGTGCGGATGAGCGCGGCGAGGCGGCGGGCGACCTCGCATTCCGCGGCGTAGAGCGGACGCGCGTAGACGCGCTTGCCCTCGTCGGAGGCGAGGTTCTCGATCTTGTTCGCCGATTCAATCACCAAAGAGCCGCCCTGGCCCAGGTTCTCCAGGATGGGAGCGAGGGCGTCGGTTTCAGTCTCGAGCATCTCTGCGGCGGTCACGAGCAGGTCCCCATAGGGCAGATAGCAGTGCCCCTCGCGCTCGGCGAGCTGGTCGAGCACGTAGACGGCCCCCGCCGCGAGGCGTTTGGGCGAGTCAACCGGGATTCCCAGTTTCTGCGCGATGCGGTCCGCGCTCTTGAAGCCCACGCCGTGGATCTCCGCCGCCAGGCGATAGGGGTCTTCGCGGAGAATGCGTATGGACGCCTCGCCGTAGGTTCTCAGGATTTTCTCCGACAGATGGAGCGGGACGTCGTATTGACGCAGGAAGATCATGATTTCCTTGACCTCGCTCTGGCTCTTCCAGCTCTCGACGATGGCCTCGAGCTTCTTCGCGCCCAGACCGGCGACCTCCGTGAGGCGCTCGGGCTGGTTGTCGAGGATTTCGAGGGATTTCTCGCCGAAGCGCGCCACGATTCTCCTGGCGAGAGCGGGGCCGATGTTCTTCACGATGCCCGATGCCAGGTACTTTTCGATTCCCTCGACCGTCGTTGGCGCCAGCGGGCGGGCGAGTTCCGCATGAAACTGGCGGCCGAACCTGGGGTGATCCTTCCAGGCGCCCTCGAAGCGCACTCGTTCTCCCTCACGGATGGAGGAGAGATAGCCCACCACGGCCACGCGCGGGAAATCCTCGTTGTCCGGCTGGACGAGCAGGACGCTGTAGCCGGTGTCCTCCGCGCGGAAGCGGATCCGCTCCACCGCGCCGGTCAGTTCGGTGCCGTCTTCAGGAAAAAGGCCCGCCTGCGGGGGAGGGCTCCTTCTGCCGGGGCGCGGCGTTCCGGGTTTTCGCGTCATGGGTCGATCCTGGTTTCGTCCGGGCGGACGGGGCGGTTGTCACCGGGTGCGTGTGGCCGGGGTTCGGGCGAGAGCCGGGTCAGTTCCCGCTGCCCCCGGTATTTTTCGCTTCATTCCAGAGCGCATCGAGTTCTTCGAGCGATACGTCCTCGGGCGAGAGTCCCCGGGCGCGCAGCGCCTTTTCGATATATTGAAAACGCGCGGTGAAGCGCGCGATGCAGGCGCGGGCCGCCCCCTCGGCGTTCACTCCGAGCTTTCGGGAGAGGTTCACGGCGGCGAAGAGAAAATCGCCCATCTCTTCCTCCAGCGCCTCGCGGTCTCCTTTTCGCATCGCCGCCTTGAGTTCCGCCCACTCTTCTTCCACCTTATCCGCCGCTCCGGTTGCGTCCGGCCAGTCGAATCCCACGCGCGAGGCCTTCCCCTGAAGCCTTTGGGCGCGCTGGAGCGCAGGCATGGCGGCGGGAACGCCGTCGAGGATGGAGGCCGCGCCGTTATCTTCTCCCGCGCGGGCCTTTCTTTTGCTGATCTCCCAGTTTCGGAGCACCTCGCCGCTGGTTTCCGCCAGGGTGTCTTCGAACACGTGGGGGTGGCGGTCGACCATCTTTTGCGCGAGGGCGCGTGCGGTCTCCTCGGCGTCGAAGAGTCCCTTCTCCTCGGCGAGCCGGCAGTGGAAGAGCACCTGAAGCAGGAGGTCGCCCAACTCTTCTTTGAGCATGGCGGGGTCGCCCGCCTCGATGGCTTCCATCACCTCGTAGGCTTCCTCGACGAGGTAGGGCTTGAGGCTCTGGTGGTCCTGTTCCTTGTCCCAGGGGCAGCCGTCCGGCGCTCTGAGGCGGGCCATGACTTCCACCGCGCGCTCGAAACCGCTTTTGTTCTCGCTCAAGGCCTAGCCTCACGATTGGGGGATTCCGACTCCCGCAGTATACGCGTAACCGTCGAACACAGGCAATGTCGCACCGGTGGGAGCAGCGCACGATATGGGAGAATCACAAGCTTCCGAGCACAATATGTCGTGATGGGTCGAATCCGACCGAGGAAGGGTTGTTGAAAACCCCCTCCTCGGTCGAAATTGGCCACAGCGGAAATGGGAAATTGGTTTTTGCTTTTGCACCGCCATTCCCGGCATACGCCAGAGTAACGGCGTCACGAGAGGGGCTGATTTACCAGCGAATGGAGCCCAATAAAGCGAGGCCGTGCGAGGCGTCGCCTCCCACGCGTTCGCGGCGATCTCCCTCAAGCTTCAGACTTACGCGATCCCCGACCCGCAGACGCCCACCCACGCGATAGATCTCGCTCCCTTTCTCCGCAAGCGCGAGGCCGGCGTAGGGGGTTATGAAGCCGCCGCCGGGCACGTCTATCCCGTAGCCCACTTCCGCCTCGAGGCGGGCGTTTCCGTTCTGAACGTCCGAGGCCAGACTTGCCGTGGAGGCTTGCGACCAGAGTCGCTCCGCTAAGCGCGCGGGGTCGCCCCAAGAAGAACCCACCCGCACGGAGAGGCCCTTTTTCTTCGTGCCCCAGATGAGATGGACCGAACCCGACACGCCCATATCGCCGAACCTGCTCTCTTCGTGCACCAGCAAACCGCGCGCGTTCACGTCTATCACCAGGTCCCGCGAGGGAACGAAGAACCGGAAGCCGCCGCCCAGCTCGATGCCGCCGCCTTCTTCCGCGTCGCCCCTGTCGTAGCGAACGCCCATCGCCAGCGATGGCGTAATCGATGCCCCGTGGCTGACTTTATATTCGCGCGAACCCTCCAGCAGCAGCCTGAAGCGGTTCGCGTTCGTATCCACCGGGAGCAGTTTGTCACGCACCTCTTCCGCCTCGATCTCGACCAGGAGGACGTCGCCCTTCACCGCGAGGTCGTAGCCTACCTGGTTCGCGAGCGGGAAGAGGGTGTTGCGAAAACCGAAAGCTCCCATCCGCATCGAGATGTCGGTCTCGATTTTCTCGCCAACGTCTTGTTCGGTCTGTGCATATTCACCGTTTCCGAAGCCGAACATGCCCCATATCGTGAGATGCTCGCTCACCGTGTAGCGGATGTAGGGATATGCGGCATTGAGTGTGGCCTCCACGTCGTTTCGCAGTCCATCTATCGAGAAGTATCCCTCACCCTGGGTGTGCGAGAGTGCGACGCCCACCATGGTGCGGCCCCATTCGAAATCGGCCCCGAGCGTACCGGTCGTCACATCGCCTTCGAAGGTGGAGTTGTCCTCGTTCCCAAAGAATCCCGTACGCGAGCCCCGGCCCCAGGTTGTCCACAGCGCACCCCCGCCGTCTTCCGTGTTCAACGCCGAGGTAAGATGAAACGCGCTCGCCAGCAGAAGTTCGCTCATGGAAATCTCGCGGCGCCCGGCCGCGGAATCATCTCCCGCAAGTCCGCCGAAGCCCAGGGTGCGGCTTGCGAGGCGGGAAGCGGCAGCAAAATCCGGATATTCCTGCGCGATAGGGAGGGGAGACTCATCATCAAAGAAGTCCACGTCCTGCCCGGCTATCGTTACACGCGACGCCTGCCTCATGGAGGGGGCTTTCAGCCGGTTCCCTATCGTTTCCACCGCCTGGCTCGCCACCGTGCGCCCGAAGCGCGCAAGCCAGTCGTTCGTGCCCCGGGCTCTGTCATCATCGACCTTGAGAGTGGAGTTGTTTGTATTCAAATTGTTAATGGGGCCGGCGGGAATCTCGGTCAGGTCGACGATACGGGGACTGCCGGGAGTGTAGCTGATCGCCACTTCCTCGCCGTGAGCCACGGCCGATGCCAGTGCCAGAGTCACCTTCTCGCCTTTAATCTCCACTGCGCTGACTGCACGATTCGCGCCGTCCACCGTCACCGTGAAAGAGCCCGCCGCCGGGACGGAAGTCTCATCCAGCGGCTCGTCGTAGGTCAAAGTCAACTGGTCATCCAGGACACTCGCCTCCAAAAGCACAGGCGCTTTAGAGATGTTCTCGATCGGCAAGTCGGTGAAAGACACAGCGTCGACCCCGGTAATGTTTCGTATGGGTTTTACCCCGGACGTATAGGTGAGCGTCACTTCCTCGCCGGGCATCGCCGGGGTTTCCAGGATCATCGTCACGCGTGAGCCGCTCACGTTGAGAGATTCGACGTCATGCCCACGCACCGTGAAATCCCCGGGGACCGGTGTGGAGCCACTATCCAGAGGCTCGTCATAGGTGAGTACCAGCCGATTTCCGTCTACAGTCGCACGAAGCGGCTCAGGCCGGTCTGGAATGCTCGCTTCGGTGGTCGCGCTCGCGACGTCCGACCATGCGCCGGGGCCTTGCGCGTTGTGAGCTCGAATCTGGTAGTTCTTCGTCGTTGCGGCGGATAGTCCCGGGTGAGTGTATGAAGTTGCTGAGGGAGGAATCCGTCCGCCCAGTCCGTTCCAGCCCGATTTGCCGTTGTCGGATACCTGAAGCTCGTAGCGGATGACGGCCGCGCCGTTATCCGCCGGGGCATCCCAGGAGAGGCTGATCTCGGTCTGGCCGTTTGCAGTCGCGCTCAATACCGGCTTGCCCGGCACAGTCGAAGTTTTGCCCTCATTACCGCCGCCGTTGCCGCCATTACCGCCGCCGTTGCTGTTCCCATTTCCGTCGCCTTCTCCATTCTCATTGCCATTCTCGTTTCCGTTGCTATTGCCGTTGCCATCATTGTCGTTACCGGGATCGTTGTTGTTGCCGGGATCATTGGTAGTGACGAAATTGTTGTTGGTGACGAGATTGTTGTTCGTGGTGGCGGGATTGCTGGTAGTGACGGGATTATTGTTGGTGGTGTCGGGGGTGGTGGTGCCGGGGTTGGTGATTGGCGCGCTTATCGTCACCTTGCCCCGTTCGTGCATCGGGCACTCTCCGCCTTTCGCCCACACCTCGTGCATGATTTTAATCGGCGTTGTGATGTCCTTTTTCGCACGGAACGTGACCCCTCGCCACCTGGTCGGCTCTTCAGGCTGCTTACTGCCTTCCACGTCGAAGTTCCAGCCGACCGACGGCACCCAGGTGAAGTCTGCGGTTCCGTATGAGGCTTCCGGCGGGTACTTTCCCTCCGAGCGAACCGAGCCGTTGACGAAAATCCTGACGAACCAGCCGTCCTCGAGCGGTTGCCGGCTCAGCCTGATCCAGTAGGTGACGCTTTCTCCCGCTTTGAGGGTCAACGAGAGGGACGACGAGATATTCACCTTATCGAATGATACTTCCACGTCTCCGTTCGCCGGGTTCCCGTCCCAGGGTTCGTTCGACTGCGCCAGGGATTTTGTGCCGTAGAACCCTGAGGCGGCGAGCAGGAACGAGAGCACGAATGCGGCGAACGCCCGCACACGCCTGCCTCGATTCGAGCGGACGCTCATGAGGCGGAGGCGGGGCGCAGCGCCGCTCGTGATTCTTATCACGGACGTCTGTTTTTCCGGCTTTCTCACATCTTTGGATCCGTTTGCCCGGTTCGCTCCCGTGTTGCGGATTCACGGCGGCGAGCCTGTCCGCCGTGGGGAGCGGAACCACGGTTGCCGGGCGGGCATTTCGTTGCTTCGATGCCAGGATCGGGTGTTTGGTGGTGCAGGTATAATTTGAAGGGCGAGCGCACTACCTTGGGGACATCGAATATCGCATATATTCGCGGGGGTTGCAATCCCCATGCTTCAGGTGAATCCCAGAAACATTGTTTTGAGCGAATTTCCCATTATATGGCGTAATCATGCGTTCAAAGACACAAAATATTGTGGTCTCCTCTTGACAATTCTTTCTGGATGCGGGAAAGTAAAAGATGGCGAACGCAAACACGAGGACCCTCCCATGAACAAAGAATCCCGCATACGCATACTCCCCGAATCGCTCGCGAACCAGATCGCCGCCGGCGAGGTGGTGCAGCGCCCCGCTTCGGCCCTCAAGGAATTGGTGGAAAACAGCATCGACGCGGGCGCCTCGCGGGTGGAAATCGATCTCGAATCCGGCGGCGCCGCGCGCGTGCAGGTGGTCGACGACGGGCACGGCATGAGCGAGGACGACGCGCTCTTGTGCCTGGAGCGTCACGCGACGAGCAAGATATCCACGGATTGGGACCTGGGCCGCGTCGCCACCCTGGGTTTTCGGGGCGAGGCGCTGCCGAGCATCGCCGCGGTTTCCAAAATGACCATCACCACCAGAAGGTCCGGGGATTCTCTGGGCACGGAGGTGCGCATAGAGGGCGGCAGGCTCCAGCGCGTCACCGAGATGGGCGCCTCACCCGGGACGAGGGTCGAAGTGCGTTCGCTCTTTTTCAACGTGCCGGCGAGGCGCAAGTTTCTCAAAAGAAAGGAGACCGAACTCGCCCGTTGTCTCGAGGTGGCGCATCAGGCGGCCATGGCGAACCCCAACGTCTCGTTCGTTCTGCGCCACGGGAAGAGAACGCTGCTCGATCTCGATGCCTCGGAAGGACTCATGGTTCGCGCAGCCCAACTCGTGGGTGAGGCGGCGGCCTCTCACCTGCTGAAGATTCCGCGCGCCTCATCGGAGAACATGACGTTCAGCGGTTGGGCGGGCGCGCCAGGACTCAACCGCTCCACGCGCGACGCGCAGTATCTGTTCGTGAACGGACGACCCATTCGGGACCGTCTATTCGTCCACGCGGCGTATGCGGCCTACCGCAGCTTCTTGCCGGTGAAGCGCCACCCTGTCTTCATCCTCTTTCTGGACCTGCCGCCCGAAGACGTGGATGTGAACGTCCACCCCGCCAAGCAGGAGGTGCGCTTTCGCTTGGCATCGAGCGTCTATGATCTCGTGCGCGAGAGCGTCGCCGCCGTGCTGGGCGCGCGGCCCGAAAGAGTGCGGCGCGATTTCGCTCACCAGGAAACGGCCCAGGCAGCATCCGGCGAATCACATTCCGCACTGGTCGATTCCGCCGAAGAGGCAGCATCGCCGCCGCCAGGAGCCGCTGCGCACGCCTTGCTGGGCGGTGGGGGATACTTTGGAGATTACGGCGCCACCGGGGATTACGGCGTATCTGCGGAAAAAAGACCGCTCGACGCCGCGCAGCCTGCAAGCGATGCCGAAGCGCCTGCCTCCAATCCGCATGCGTCTGAGAGTTTCCCATCCGAGTCGCCGGCTCCCTCTCCGATCGAACGCATGCTCGAGCCGCCCCACCCGTCGAATCCGGTCGTTCTCTCGGAATGCCGATATCTCGGTCAGTGGGAGGAGTGCTTTTTGCTGTTCGCCTCCCCGCAGGGGCTCGTGCTCGTCGATCAGCACGCCGCGCACGAGCGCGTGCTCTACAACCGGTTTCGCGACCAGTTCAAAGACGGTCACGTGGACAGCCAGGCGTGCCTGGTGCCCGAGGAGATTCGGCTCAGGCCCGAGGAGGCGCTCAGCATCGAGGAGCATCGCGAGGATCTCCTGCGCTCGGGCTTCGAACTCGAGTGCGCAGGTCCCGGAGAATACCGGATTCGCGCCGTGCCCGCTCTCTTGGCGGACCGCGATCCCGCAGGCGCTGTTCGCCAGATCGTCGAGGGTCTTGCGGATCTCGAGCAGCCCGTGAGCTTCGCCGACCTGATCGACGGCATCATCGCGAGGATGAGTTGCAAGGGTGCGGTGAGGGCGGCGCGGCCCATGCGTCCCGAGGAGGCGGCCGCTCTCGTCGAGGAACTCGAGAAAACACCGGGTAGATGGACCTGTCCGCATGGAAGGCCCGTCATGCTCGTGATGAGCGCAGACCCCGTAAGAAGGCGCTTTCTGCGAAGTTGACCGTTTTTCAGGCGAGAGGCCGAGGTAGCTCTTGACACCTGCGCCCGCGCGGAACAAAATGGCGCGGCAAGAAAAAGGAGGGCCATCGAGGGAGGCCTTTGATGCCGCATCCTTTTGAAGCAGCCTTTCGGTCCCAATTTCTTGCAAAGGCCATCGGTCGCCGATGGCTGAGGAGGTTTCCGCTACGCCCGCTCACTTTTGGCCTTTTCGGCGCAATGGTGGCGGGCGTTTTTCTTATCTGCAACGGAAAAACATAGGGAAAATCTCCGTTTTCTCTCTTTCAAGGGAGTGGCGCATAAAGATGCTCAACCCCCCGATAGAAGAAGCCTATACCTTCGACGACGTGATGCTGCTGCCCGCGCACTCGGAGGTGCTGCCCAAGGACGTGGATCTGTCGACGTCTTTGTGTGAGGAGATCGAACTCGGCATTCCCCTGCTGAGTGCGGCCATGGATACCGTGACGGAGTCGGACCTGGCGATCGCCCTCGCTCAGCAGGGCGGCCTGGGCGTGGTGCATCGCAGCATGACCATCGAGCGCCAGGCGGCCGAGGTAGACCGCGTCAAACGCTCCGAGAGCGGCATGGTCACCCAGCCCATTACCATGCGCCCCAAACAGCGGATTCGCGAAGCCCTGGAGGTCATGCAGACCTACCACATCTCGGGAGTGCCCATTACCGAGGAGGGGCGTCTCGTCGGCATTCTTACGAACCGCGACGTGCGCTTCGAGACGAACCTGGACAAGCCGGTCTCGGATTTGATGACCCGGGAGGAGCTGGTCACCGTGCCGGAGGGAACAACGCTCGACGACAGCAAGGGAATCCTGCACCGCCACCGCATCGAGAAGCTCCTCGTCGTGGACGAGGATTTCAACCTCAAGGGCCTCATCACACTGAAGGACATCGAGAAGGTTCGCCGCTATCCGAAATCGGCCAAGGACAAGTTCGGCCGCCTGCGCGTGGCGGCGGCGGTGGGTGTGGCCGCGGACATGCGTGAGCGCGTCTCCGCGCTGCATGAGGCGGGGGCGGATCTGCTGGTCGTCGACAGCGCCCATGCGCACTCAGAACGCGTGCTGGGAGCGGTGGAGGAGATCAAGAAAGGCTGGCCGGACGCGAGGGTTCTCGCAGGCAACGTGGCCACGGCGGAGGGCACGCAGGCTCTCATCTCCCGAGGCGCGGACATGATAAAGGTGGGCATCGGTCCGGGTTCCATCTGCACGACCCGCGTGGTGGCGGGCGTGGGCGTGCCCCAGTTGAGCGCAGTGGCGAACTGCGCGGCGGCGGCGGAGCCCCACGGCGTAAAAATCATCTCCGACGGCGGAATCAAGTATTCGGGCGACATCGTCAAGGCGCTCGCAGCGGGAGCGCATGGCGTGATGGTCGGCAGCCTGCTTGCGGGGGTGGAGGAGAGCCCCGGCG
>JAPPHK010000118.1 GCA_028820795.1 Nitrospinota bacterium
CATCCATGCCGAGGACGGATTCGCGCACCTCTTCGGTGGGCTGGCCCAGCGTGGGCGGCGGCGTGCGCACGCCGCCCGGGGTTTCGGATAGCTTGATGGGCACGCCGGTCACCTTGGTGGGGCCGGCGACGGGCACGTCGATGTCCATCACCATCTCACGCGCGAGAATCTGGGGTTCGTTCAACACTTGCTCGAGATTGTTGATGGGGCCGCAGGGGATGCCCGCTCCCCGCAGGATTTCGAGCGTTTCTCCCACCTTCTTCTCGGCGAAGAAGGCGTCGAGAATCTCCTGGAGCTCCAGGCGGTTGTCCACCCTGTCCTTGTTTATGGCGAATTTGGGGTCTTCCTTGATGTGCCCCAACCCCATCGCGTCGCAGAACCTGCGCCACAGGCTGTCGTTGCCAACGCCCAGGTTGAAGTATCCGTCCTTGCACTCATAGGTCTCGTACGGCGTGATGGAAGGATGCTTGTTCCCCCGCCTGGGCGGAAGCTTTCCGGTTCCGAAGTAGTTGTTCGCGTGGTAGGTGAGCAGGGCCACCTGCCCGTCGAGCATGCCGACGTCGACCATCTGCCCAACGCCCGTCTTCTCGCGGTGGTAGAGGGAGAGCAGAACCCCCTGGGCGGCGAGCATCCCCGCCGTGATGTCCGCGATGGACGCGCCGAACTTGCTGGGCGGGCCGTCCGGCTCTCCGGTGATGCTCATGATCCCGCCTTCGCCCTGGATGACCACGTCGAAGCCGGGCTCGTCTTTTCTGGGGCCGGTCTGGCCGAAACCCGAGAGCGAGGCGAAAATGACCGCGGGGTTGATGCGGTGAATCTCCTCCCAGGAAAAGCCGAGCTTGTCCAGCGCGCCGGGCCGGAAATTCTCCACGACGACATCGCCTTTGCGGATCAGATCCCGCAGAAGCTCCTTTCCGCGCTCGTCCTTCAGGTTGAGCGTGAGGCTCTTCTTGTTGCGGTTGATCGAGATGAAATACGTGCTCACCCCGTTCAGAAAAGGGGGACCCCAGCCGCGCGTGTCGTCCCCGCCCTCGGGATGTTCGATCTTGATGACTTCCGCGCCCATATCGCCCAGCATCATGGTGCAATAGGGGCCCGCGAGAATGCGCGTGAGGTCGACTACCCGGATTCCTTCCAGTGGTCCAGCCATGAATGTCGCTCCATCAGATTCGGATGAGTGAAATGAGCACGCCGGCCGCAATCGCCGAGCCGATGACGCCCGCCACGTTGGGGCCCATCGCGTGCATGAGCAGAAAATTCCCCGGATTCTCGTCGGCTCCCACCTTCTGGACGACGCGCGCCGCCATGGGAACCGCGCTCACGCCCGCCGCGCCGATGAGGGGATTGATCGGCGTTCGGCTGAACGCGGCCATGATCTTGCCGAAGATCACGCCGGTGGCCGTGCCGATGCCGAAGGCGATGAAGCCGAGCAGGAGAATGCCGATGGTCTCCCACTTGAGAAACGTCTCGGCCGTCATCGAGGCACCCACGGAGACGCCGAGAAATATCGTCACGATGTTGAGCAGCGCGTCTTCGGAGGTCTTGAGGAGCCTCTCCACGACGCCGCACTCGCGGAAGAGGTTCCCGAGCATGAGCATCCCGATCAGGGGCGCCGCCGATGGGAGGAGAAGGCCCGTGAGCAGCGTCGTGACGATGGGGAAGAGGATGCGGACGGGCTTTTCGATCTCCTTGAGCTGCAGCATCTCCCGCGAGCGTTCCTCCCCGGTGGTCAGCGCCTTCATGATGGGGGGCTGTATCATGGGCACGAGCGCCATGTAGCTGTAGGCGGCCACGGCGATGGGGCCGAGCAGGTGGGGCGCCAGCTTGGAGGCGGTGTAGATGGCCGTGGGGCCGTCCGCCCCGCCGATGATGCCGATGGCGCCGGCTTCCGAGAGGTTGAAGCCCAGGAATATGCTCCCGAGCAGCGTGGCGAAGATGCCGAACTGCGCCGCCGCGCCCAGGAGCAGCGTCTTGGGGTTCGCGAGCAGCGGGCCGAAATCCGTGAGCGCCCCGATACCCATGAAGATGAGCGGCGGGAACACGCCCGCCTTCACCCCGAAATAGAAATAGTTGATGAGCCCGCCTTTATCGAAGATGCCGGTTTCGGGGAGATTCGAGAGCAGCATGCCGAACCCGATGGGCACCAGGAGCAGGGGCTCGAAGCCTTTGTGGATGGCCAGATAGAGCAGGAGACAGGAAACGCCAAGCATGAGAACGTCGCCCGATTCCAGCGACGAAAACCCGGTGAGGGAGATGAACTCGGCGACAGAAGAGAACAGGCGGCTCATGAGACCTCCAGCAGCAGTTGCGAGGCTTCCACCTTGTCGCCTTTCGCCACGTGAACCGCCTGAACGACGCAATCCGAATCCGCCTGAATCACGTTTTCCATCTTCATGGCTTCCAGGACCAGTAGCGTATCGCCTGCGCGCGCCGAATCGCCCGGGGCGACTTCTACGGATAAGACCACGCCCGGCAGGGGAGCCAGTATTTTCCCGCCGACGCTCGTCGCCTTGGGCGCGGGCTGGCGCGCTGCGGCCGGGCGGGGAACGGGGGCGGCGGAAGGGGCGGCTTTTTCCTCTTCTTCCACCCCCACGCGATGCGTCTCGCCGTCTACCGTGACCTCGAGTTCGTTCGAGCCGGGGTCGCGCGCGACGCTCACCGCGTAGCGCTTTCCGTTGATGGTCAGATGGAAGTTTCTCACGGCCGTCTCCGCTGAATGGGATGTCCCTGGCGCGCGGTTCGCGCCCAAAGGGAATCAGCGCCCCTGCGCACCGGGGGAACATACACCTCGGGTCTTTCGGTTTCCAGAAAGTATCCGGCGGCGGCCGCCAGGACGAGTTCCATATCGTCGCCTTTCGTCGCAGCCTCCTGCTCCACCGCACCCGGGTCTGCTTCCTGAGGTCCCGAGCCGACGAATTTTTCCAGAAGCAGGATGACCGCCATCAGCACGATCAGGGAGCCGAACACGACGCCCATGCCGATGATCGTCAGCAGAATTGCGGGTATGAATGCGTCCACGGGGGAATCCTTTTCCTTACAATGGAATGTTTCCGTGTTTTTTCCGCGGTCTGTCCTCTCGCTTGTGCGCGGTCATCTCGAGCGCCCGGATGAGCGCGCCCCGCGTCTGGCGCGGTTCGATGATGACGTCCACCAACCCGTATTTCGCGGCCGTGTAGGGTTTTGCGAAAAGCGTGCGGTATTCGTCTATCTTCTCCTCACGCACTTTGTCGGGGTCTTCGGCCTCGCCGATCTCGCGCCGGAAGATGATGTTGGCGGCGCCCTCGGGACCCATCACGGCGATCTCGGCGAACGGGTACGCGAGAACGCGGTCGTAGCCCAGGCCGAACCCGCTCATCGCGATGTAGGCGCCGCCGTAGCTCTTTCGGACGATGAGCGCGACTTTCGGCACGTTCGCCTCGCTGTAGGCGAATAACACCTTGGCTCCGTGGCGGATGACGCCACCGTACTCCTGCTGGGTGCCGGGCAGGTAGCCGGGCACGTCCACGAAGTTGATGAGGGGCAGGTTGAAGGCGTCGCAGAAGCGCACGAAGCGCGCGAGCTTGTCGGAACTGTCGATGTCCAGGACGCCGGCCAGGTGCGTGGGCTGGTTCCCCACGACGCCGACGGGCCTTCCCTTCAGGCGCGCGAACCCGACGACGATGTTTTTGGCGAAATCCGCATGGACCTCCAGGAAATCGCCGTCATCGAAGACGTTGGTTATCAGGTCGCGCACGTCGTAGGGGTTCGTGGCCTCCGCCGGGACGACCCCGTCGAGTTCGGGGTTCTCGTCCGGCGGCCATTCGGGCGTCTCGGCCAGGGGTGGATCGTCGAGGTTGTTCGAGGGCAGAAAGGAGAGCAGTTTCTTCACCATGGCGAAGCATTCGCGCTCGTCCTTGGCGAGGAAATGCGCGTTCCCGCTCGTGGAACTGTGCACCGCGCCGCCGCCCAGTTCCTCGACGGTCACGTCTTCTCCCGTCACCGCCTTGATGACTTCTGGCCCGGTGATGAACATCTTGCTCAGCCCGTCGACCATGAAGACGAAGTCCGTGATGGCGGGGGAGTAGACCGCGCCGCCCGCGCAGGGGCCGACGATGATCGATATCTGGGGGATCACGCCCGACGCCTGGGTGTTGTTGTGGAAGATCTGCGCGTAGCCGTGAAGCGCCAGGACGCCCTCGTGGATGCGCGCGCCGCCCGAGTCGAGGATGGTGACGATGGGCGCGCCGGCCTTCATGGCGAGTTCCTGCATCTTCACGATTTTTTCGGCGTGCATCTCCCCCAGCGATCCGCCGAGGGCGCCGAAATCCTGCGAGGCCACGAAAACGAGCTGGCCGTTCACGTATCCGCTGCCGG
Organism: Nitrospinota bacterium; assembly: GCA_028820795.1. Classification (GTDB taxonomy): domain Bacteria; phylum UBA8248; class UBA8248; order UBA8248; family UBA8248; genus Bin107. The sequence goes on from JAPPHK010000118.1 coordinate 4,354, forward strand.
TGATGACGCCGTCACCGGGGGATCGCCGCGCGTCCATCCCGAAGTCCGTTGCGCGCGACTCCACGAACAAGTTGAGCTCGGAAAAGCTCCCGGGGTCGAGCAGGAGGTCGATGCGCTCCCTGGCGGTGAGCTTGCCCTGCTTGTGCTGGCGCTCCTCGGACGCCTCGCCGCCCAGCGCCTGCGCCCTGGAGGTCAGCGCTTTCAGTTCGTCTATGGGGTCTGGCCGTTCGGAATCGTGCGGCAACGCTTTTCTCCTGAAAGTGTATATTGCATACAATCAGTTTCGGGCCGCAAAGTCAAGGGTTTTCAAGTGTGTCGGAAGGGATTTTCGGGGAGGAATCGGCGTGGTGGGGAAGAGTTGACCCTCAAAGGGGCAGCGATTTCTCCCGAAGGTTTGTAGGGACAGGCCTCCGTGCCTGTCCTAGTAAAGGACCACCACGAAGGGCAGGACAGGTCGCGACCTGTCCCTACGGGATGATGGCGATCAACACACGAGGACAGGGACGGAGGCCTGTCCCTACATTCCCCTCGCGTCAATTCCTCCTCCTCGTTCCTGCGCAGCCCGCCCTCCGCTTCACCCTGAGTAGCGGCGAAGCCGCGTATCGAAGGGCGCGTAATTCACGCCTGCCGGAGAGATGCGCCTTTTGACCCTCCCTCTCCGGTCGGGTCAAACCTTCGATACGGCGCATGCGCGCCTACTCAGGATGAGGCCGAGAAGGTGGCCATACAAGACGAGGATTTGACGCGACCGGAGAGGGAGCGTTCGCCGCCCATGAGGGGACTATTCAAAAACCCCATATGCGGCCCCTACACACGCGATGCGCCAGAGTCGTTTTACGACGCCATTTCCCATTCCGGGATGCCGGCGTGGAGGAGTTGCCCCGGCAACTGGCGGTTCAGGATTTTCTCCGCATAAGCGACGGCTTCGAGCAGTTTCGGCAGGTCGACGCCGGTCTCGATCCCCATCTCGTGGAGCATGTTGATCGCATCCTCGCTGGCGATGTTGCCCGTGGCGCGCGGCGCGAAGGGGCAGCCGCCCAGGCCGCCGATGGAGGCGTCGAACGTATCGACGCCGACTTCCAGGCCCGCCAGCAGGTTGGCCAGACCGGCCCCTCTCGTGTTGTGGAGGTGGAGCGCGTAGCGGACGGAGGGGAATTTATCGCGGATGTGCGTGGTGAGCCTCTTGATTTCGGCGGGGTTCGTCATGCCCACGGTGTCGGCCAGGCCGATTTCCGCACAACCCATGTCCACGTATTCGCCGACCACCCACTCGACGTCCTCATAGGAGATCCGCCCCTCATACGGGCAGCCGAACGCGGCGACCACGCCGCCCCGGAGCTTGAGCCCCGCGTCCAGCGCCATTTTTGCGACTTCGCGGGCGACGCCGAGCATCGTCTCCCGGCTCGCGCGGATGTTCTTCTGGTTGAACGTCTCGCTGGCGGCGACGAACAGCATGACGCCGTCGAGTTCGCATTCGAGCGCGCGCTCCATGCCGCGGACGTTGGGAACCAGGGCTTCGTACTCGGCGTCAGGGCTGCGCTTACAGCCCGCCAGCACCTCCTGCGCGTCTCTCAGCTGGGGGACGTGTTTGGGACTGACGAAACTCGTCACCTCGACCCGGCGGACGCCCGCGTCGGTGATGGCGTCCAGAAGCCGTATCTTGTCCTCGGGCGAGATGTAGGTTTTTTCGTTCTGGAGGCCGTCTCGCGTGCCGACCTCGACGATGCTGACCTTTGTGGGGAGACTCATCGGGTTCACTCTCCTGAGCAGTTTGATAATGCGTTCGTTTTCGCTGCCTTATACCGTGGTTCTGGCGATTCTCTCGACACGCGCGGGGATGCCTGAGGCGCCGTGCCCGGCCACATCCGCCAGTGTGAATTCGCCGCCCGATATGGAGTGGTGCCACTCGGCGTAGGGCTCCTCATCGAGCAGATGGGCGAGTTCGTGCGCCCTGTCCGCGTTCTCTAAAGATAAAGCGAGGGCGAAGCCCGCCGATTTGGCGATGTACGACTCATAGGGCGAACTGAGCAGGGCGGGTTTCCCGGCGGCGTCGAACACGCGCGCCACCTCCCAGGCGTTTCTCGGGCCGCCGAACTTCGCGATCTTGATGAGACCGATGTCACAGGCATCCTCATCGACAAGGCGGCGCGCGTCGTCGATAGAGAACAGCGATTCATCCAGCGCGACCTGCATCCCCCGGGCGCGGATTTCCCTGAAAACGTCGATGTGCTTCTCCTCCGAGGGCAGCACGGGCTGCTCGAAGTGTTCCAGATCGATCTCGACCATCCTGTCCGTGAAGCGCAGCGCCTCCTCGGGTGTGAACCCGCCGTTCGCATCCGTCCTCAGCTTGATATCGGGGCCGAACCGCTCGCGCAGCCGCACGATGCGCTCCGCGTCCGCCTCCATATCGACGCCCGATTTCACCTTGAGGGTGCGCACGCCTTGCGCCACGGCCGCCTCGGCTTTCTCGATGGCCTCATCGGGCGGGAGGAGGCCGATGGGGGCGTCGAGCGTGACGGCGTTTCTCTTGTGGCCCCCGAATACATGAGAGAAGGGCGCCTGGTTGTTCTTGGTCGACAGGTCGACCGCGGCGATTTCGAGCGCCGTGCGCGCGGCGCCCTTTCCCTTGAAATCCGCCACCTCGTCGAGCGCGGCGAGGAGTTCATCCGCCGCCATTCCGCGTATGCGGGGGGCGGCTTCACGGAGCGTGGCCGCCATATCCGAACCGGTCTCTTTGGTGATGTACATGAGCGGCGCCGCCTCGCCCCAGCCCTCTGCACCCGTATCGTCCGTGAGGCGGACCACGACCCGCTCGAGCGTCGAAGCGCCCCCGTAGCGGTTCCTCGAACCCTGGGCGACTTCCACGGCGGTATCCCAGACCGTCATTTCCTGAATCGGCATGAACGTATCTCCTGTGTGAACGGAAGGCTGGATCCTAGATGAATGAGTGTTTAACTCGACCGGATAGGGAGTTCGACTCTGATTTGTAGGGGTCGCATATATGCGACCCATGCCGACGAGCCAGAACCACGCTCATCGGCAATCCCCCCGCCCAAATCGCGTCCATGACCAAATAGGGCGAATATCCAAATCACGGGTCGCATATATGTCGGACATATATGTCCGACCTACACCCCTCCCTCGTTATTTCCGGTCAATCGGCCGACCCCCGCCCTCCAGCAATTGGCTGTCATCCCGCCAGCCTTACTCGGGCGCGTAGATGCGGATGTCCGGCAGGGTGCGGAACGCCTCGTCGCAGTCCAGGCCGTAGCCGACCACGAAATGATTGTCGATCGTGAAGCCGACGTGATCGGCTTGTATCTCGGTTTCCCGCCTCGCGGGCTTGTCCATCAACACGCATGTTCTCAAGGATGCGGGGCGCTTACTCTTAAGAATATCAATGGTTTTCGCAAACGTGTGGCCCGTATCGAGAATATCGTCGATGAGCAGCACGTTCCGCCCCTCCAGGTCGCCGAGGTGTCTGGCGTCGATCTCCACTTTGCCCGAGCTTTGCGTTCCCTCTCCGTAGCTCGAGGCCGTGAGGAAGCCGAGCGTGGTGTTGCGCATGAGGGCGCGGGCGAGGTCGACGCCGAAGATAATCGCGCCCTTGAGGATCATGACGACGTGAACCGGCCCTTCGGGCAAAGCCTCGTTGATCTCGGCGGCGAGTTCGGAGAGTCGGCTCTGGATATCCGCTTCCGCTATCAGTATCTCGTCAGCAGGCATCGTCTACTCGAGCACGGCCTGCAGCAGGCGCTTCATGTCCTCCTGCGTCGAGGGGACCGGGTTCGTTGTGACCTGGTGGCTCTCCGCCGCGTCCTTCGCCAGGACGTCGAGGTCCTCGTTCACGACGTCCGCCTCCCTCAGGCTGGTCGGTATGCCGATGTCCGTGTTGAGTTCGCGGATGGCGTCTATCGCCGCTTCGGCCGCCTGCGGGGCGCCGTCTTTCAGGAGCGGCGCCATGCGCGCGTAGGCCTCCCGCATGACGGGTAGGTTGAACTCCATGACGGGCGGCAGGAAGATGCCGTTCGCCGTGCCGTGGTGCAGCCCGTGGTAGGCGCCCAGCGGATGCGCGAGCGAATGCACGATGCCGAGTCCCGTGTTGGTGAACGCGCGTCCCGCGAGCATGGCGGCCAGCGAAATGCCGTCGGCCGCCTCGGGGTCTGCGGGGTCGTCCACGTAGGCCCTGCCGTGCGCCCCGATGCGCGCGATGGACTCGAACGCGAGCGCTTCCGTCCAGGGGTTGGAGGCGGGCGAGCCGACCGATTCGACCGCGTGGGTCAGGGCGTCCATCATCGCGCCCGCCGCGATGTGGGAGGGCAGCCTGGCCAGGAGGGCGGAGTCGACGACCGCAAGTTTCGCGAAGAGCGAGTCGTCCGCCAGGACGGTCTTGATCATGAGATCTGTGTCCGTGACGATGGAGCTCATGGTGACCTCGCTGCCCGTTCCCGCCGTCGTCGGGACGGTGATGAGCGGCGGGCCGGGTTTCGTGGCCTTGCCGCGCCCGTAGTAGTCGCTCGGCACGCCGCCGTTCGCGACGATGGCGAGCGTCGCCTTGGCGGTGTCCATCGTGCTGCCGCCGCCCGCGGCGATGAAGCCGTCGCAGCCGTTCTCGCTGAAGAAATCGCGCGCCGCGAGGATGCTGGTGTCAGACGGATTCGCCTCGGCCTGATCGTAGAACGCATAGTCGATGCCGGAGTCTTCGAGGCCTTTCAGCACCGAATCGAGCGCCCCGCTCGACGCGAGCCCCGGGTCGGTGACGAACATCGGCTTCGCCATCCCCAGGTTCTTCGCTTCCTCGCCGACCTTGGCGGCCTCCCCGCGGCCGAAGCGGACGCGCGGGCCGGATGCAATCTGAAACGCTTTCACCATGAATACACTCCTTCGCTGCTCTTATGAGGTTTATGGGAATTTACGAAGCATGCGTTCGTAGTCTTCTTCCGTGTCGATGTCGAGAAAGATATCATCATTGGGGAGTTCGAGAAAAACGATCTTCTCGGGAGATTCGGTTTTCAGCCTCTGGATGATGTTCCTGCCTCCCGCATCCCCGCTCGTCTGGAGCAGTTCGTCCTTAAGGGAGGCTGCGAACAGCGTGGGATTTCCGCGCTTTTTCTGGAATACGGGCGCTGCAACTAGCGCGTCAGGGCGGGATTCCTCATAGCGGGCGATCAACCTGTCCACGATCTCGGGTGTCAGCAGGGGCTGATCGCCCAGGACGAACAGATAGGCCTCGGCGTCTTCGGATGCCGCCTCTATGCCTGCGATCATGCTCGTGCTCTGCCCCCCGGCGTAGCGGGGGTTGTGCGCGATGCGCACGTCCAAACCCTCCACGGCCTGCTTCACCAGCGCTTCCTCGTGGCCCGTCACGAGGATGACTTGCGAGACTGCGCTCTCGCACACCGCTTTCGCCGTCTTGCGGACGACGGTCTCACCCCCCAGGGGGAGGAGGAGCTTGTTCCGCCCCAGGCGTTTGGAGAGGCCTGCGGCGAGCAGTATCGCCGTAACATGGCGCGCGTCCGCCACCTGTGTTCTCCGAATGAAAAGAATGGGCTTGAGTCTGCCCGGCATGGTAAGGAGGCGGGCTTCCCGGTGTCAATTCCAGGCGGTCGGGGTTGTCGAAAAAGTCCTTAAGGGGAGCCTGCAAGTAGATAGTTGTAGGGACAGGCCTCCGTGCCTGTCCTCATTGTGCCCGTCCTGTAAAAGGACAACCACGGAGGGTAGGACAACCCCGAGGAGGGGTTGTCCCTACAACCGCAATCTGGAGGGTTGTGTATGTCGGACATATATGTCCGACCTACATGCGGCCCATGACGGGTCGCGAATAAAGGCCGGGACGCATATATGCGTCCCCTACACTCGCGTTTGACCCCTGACAAGGGGGGGGTAGGGGGGGGTGGTTCCGACGAGGGAGGTCGGGGATTCGCGCGAAAGCGGTTTACCGCGCCCTGAGTAGCCTGCCATATCACCCTCACCCTGAGTAGCCGCCGAAGGTAAAACGCGACTGAGAAAGGAGCGTTTGTATCGAAGGGCTTGCCCGAGTCTGTCGAGGGGAGCGCTCCCCTTTTTGGCCGGCAATCGCTCCCGCATTGGTCGCGATTGACCTTCGATACGCGGCTTCGCCGCTACTCAGGATGAGGCGGAGAGGTGTTTTTCAACAATTCACGGCGGTCGTTCTCCCAAGCCTTTCCGTTGACAACCCCTCACCCCGACCCTAATATCGGGAAGCGCTCAAAACCCACGAATTTTCCCAAATGAAACCCGGATAAGGGCTGTCATTTCACAGGTTTGGGCGTTGAATCAACAGGCGCGCTTCACCCAGCGAATCGCAAGGATTCGAACAGTTCACTTATATCGGAACATGCCGGAGGAGAATCATCATGGCGTATAAGAATCACGAAATCATCGATCTCTCACAAGACATCTACCAGGGACAGCCGGTGTTCGTGGGGCACCCCGAAACCTGGCGCTGGACGAACATGACGCACGAGGAAAGCGCCGCCAGCGGCCGCTTCAAGAGCGAGATGAGCTATTACTCGGGTATCATCCAGTTCTGCGAGCACGGCCCCACGCACGTGGATTCGGTCAGCCATCTCGACCCCTCGCCCGACGCGCCGCACATCGACGAGATGAGCTTCGATAACTTCTACAGCCGGGGCATCGCGATTGATTTCGAAAACGTCGAGGACAACAGCTACATCAACGCGGACGACGTGAAGCGCAGGCTCGATCACTACAATTACGAGATCAGGCCGGGCGATACCCTGCTTTACACGTACGGACACTTCAAGCGCCACCACCCGACGCCGCTCTACACCACGGCCTACGCCGGCTGGACGCGCGATGCGGCCGAGTACGTTTATGGCGAATGCGGGGCCATCAACGTGGCCACCGACGCCCCCAGCATGGATATGGCCTCCAGCCCGGATTATCCCTGCCACCTCGTTTGCCGTGAGCTGGGACGCATCAACACGGAAAACCTGTGCAACATCGAGCTGGTGGTGGGCAAGGAGTTCCTCTATATCGGGCTTCCGCTCAAGATCCGGGGTGGGTCGGGCTCGCCGATTCGGGCGATCGCCGTGCTGAACGCCTGATTCGGATCACGCGAGGCGAACATGAAAGCCCTGGTGAAACAGGCGAAAGGGCCCGGCGAGATGGCGCTCACCGACGTTGCGGAGCCTCGCGCCGGACCCGGGCAGGTGAAGGTCAAGATCGCCCATGCCGGCATCTGCGGCACGGACGTGCACATCGCCTCGGGCGAGTTTTTCCACTATTTCCCCCCGCTGGTGCTGGGGCACGAGTTCTCGGGCGAAGTGGTGGAAACGGGCGCAGGCGTCGAGGGAATTCCTCTGGGCGCGCGGGTGACGGCGGAACCTACGAAGTCCACGTGCCGCGTCTGCCCGCACTGCATCTCGGGCCGTTACAACCGCTGTGAGCAGCGCGACATCGCGGGCGTGGTGAGCAACGGCGCCTTCACCGACTACGTGGTCACGCGGGCGGAGTCGATTCACCGCCTGCCCGAGAACGTGAGCCTGAAGGCGGCCGCGCTCTCCGAACCCCTCGCGGTCTGCGTCCACGGCGTGTGCGAGCAATGCAGCGTGCGCGAGGGCGATTTCGTGCTCGTCATGGGGCCGGGCGCCATCGGCCTGGGGTGCGCCCAGGTGGCGGTCGCCCACGGCGCGCGGGTAATGGTGGCGGGGGCTGCGAAGGACGCGCACAGGCTGGCGCTCGCCCGTTCGCTGGGTGCGGAGTGGACGGTGAACGTAGCAGAGGAAAACGTCCTGGACCGTGCGCTCGCGGTCACGAGCGGCTGGGGGGTCGATCTGGCGGTGGAGGCGGCGGGCGCTCCCGGCGCGCTCGGGGCTTGCGTCGAGGCGGTGAGGAAGGGAGGAGAAATCCTTCAGGTGGGCCTGCCCGGCGCGCCCGTTCCCGTCGATATGGACAGGCTGGCGTTCAAGGAGATCCGCCTGGTCGGAACCTTCGGGCAGAAGCGCTCCGCCTGGCTCCTGGCGCTCGAACTGCTGGAGACGGGCAGAGTCGACGCCGAGGCGATGGTATCCGATATGCTCCCGCTCGATGAGTGGGAGCGGGGCTTCGACATCATGGCGCGCGGGGCCGGGCTGAAGGTGCTCCTCGCACCTGAAGGGTAGGGGGTTGTTGGGAGAGTCTGCATGGGGCCCTGCGAATAGAGGGTTTGTAGGGACAGGCCTCCGTGCCTGTCCATGCGAAGCGCAACCACGGGGATGGACATATCCGATACGGGCGGCCACGGAGGGTAGGGCGACCATAGGGGGTCGCCCTACTACGGGTGAATGCGGTTTCGCTCGTCATTCCGGCGGTGATCGATTCCGACCGATGAGGGAGGAATGGCGGTGTAGCCGGACAACCCCTCCTCGGAGTTGTCCGGCCCTCCGTGGTTGTCTTTTTGCGGGATGGTTTCAATCAGGACAGGCACAGAGGCCTGTCCCTACGGGATCATCACGTCACCGACCAGGGCGATAAATGAATTTTTTCAACGGCCCCGGTAGGCGAGGGACGGAGAATGGCCGCGCTTTTCGCACGAAACACGAACCCAACGAAAGGTGAGAGATATTCGGACTAACACGAAGCGTTCATTTAGAGGATGGCACACATGAGCATCGACGGAAAAGAATTCAGAACCGCCCTCGGCAGGTTCGCCACCGGCGTCACGGTCGTCACCGCGAAAACGCCCACCGAAGCCCGGGGCATGACGGCGAACGCGTTCTCCTCCCTCTCGCTCGACCCGCCGCTCGTCCTGGTGTGTTACGACAACAAGGCGTCGAGCCTGAAGATCGTGCAGGAAGCGAAGAAGTTCGCCATCAATTTCCTGTCCGAAGAACAGAAGAACACGTCCGACTGGTTCGCGGGCAAGGGCCGCGACGCGGAGGATCAGTTCGCCGACATCCCGCATGAAACCGGGGAAAACGGCTCGCCCGTGCTCACGGGGAACGTGGGCGTTCTGGAGTGCGACCTGCACGAGGAGCTTCCGGGCGGGGACCACACCATCGTCGTGGGGCGCGTGACGCGCGTCGTGCTCGAGGAGGAGGTGCGCGCGCCGCTACTTTTCTACGGCAGCGCCTACCGGAAGATGGACATGGACGGAACTTACGACTGATCCCTTACCTAGGCCCTGATTTCGCAAGGAGTTCCCGTGGCATCTTTCCGCGCGGTTGCGTTCGACCTGTTCGACACGCTCGTCGATTTCGACATCACGCTGTTCCCGGTGGTGGAGATCGACGGCAAGGAGGAGAAGACCACCTCGCGGGCGGCTTACGACGCGCTCTACGATGGCGGTTTCCTCGTGCCGAATTACCAGGCCTTCCATCAGCTCTGGCTCCAGAACTCGAAAGAGGTGTGGGGCGAGCGCAACAACGACCCCGAATTCAAAGAAGTTCGCTCCATCCATCGTTTCCGGCTCCTCATGGCGCTTCTGGTGGCGATTCCCGCACAAGACAGGGAACGCGCCGCCCTCACGGCCCTGAACGCCCACATGTACGGGATCGAGAACTCCGTGGTGTTCGACGCGGGAAGGCTCGACGTGCTGGGGCGGATAAAGGACGCCGGCCTGCCCATTGCGCTCCTGAGCAACTTCGACCATGCGCCCACCGCCCGGCGGATCATAGATCGCGTGGGAATCACGCCGTATATGGATTCCATCCTGATTTCCGAGGATGAGGGTTACAGGAAGCCCGCGGCGTCGCTCTTTCTTAAAGTCGCCGAGGAACTGGGCGTGGCGCCGGGCGAGGTGCTCTTCGTGGGCGATACGTTCGACGCAGACGTGGAAGGCCCGCAGAGCGTGGGGATGCCGTGCGCCTGGCTCAACAGGAAGGGCGCGCCCGTGCCGGAGGGTTGCCGGCCACCTGATTTCGAGATTGGGGACATTCAGGAGACGCTAAAGATTTTGGGATTGTAGGGGTTGTTGAAACAGTAGGGGCCGCATACATGCGGCCCATGTAGCGGGTGAAAAAAATTCAGGGTCGCGCATATATGGGGCTGTTGAAAAACCCCCTCATCCCGAGTAGGCGCGCTTACGCGCCGTATCGAGGGACGAACGGGCGCCCTTCGATACGCCGCCTTCGGCGGCTACTCAGGGTGAGGGTGATACGGCAGCGAGGCGGGGCGAGAGGAACGCGCCCGCTCCCAAAACCGGCTTTTTCAGCAGCCCCATATGTCGGACATATATGTCCGACCTACACGAAAATCCTTCGTTCGCGAAGACGGCTTTTGATCGTCATTCCGGCGAAAGCCGGAATCCATTTTTTGCTTTTGTTTTTTATTTTCTGATTGGTTTCCGCCAATGACGGGGAGATAAAAAGCCGGAGTATTGTCATTCTGCTTGAAAATGGATTCCGGCTTTCGCCGGAATGACGGCGGTGGTCGATTCAGACTGAGGAGGGACGATTACAACAGCCCCTTCCTGGTACGGTTTGCAAGAGGATATTCTGATGTCCGTTCTCGCGCTTCAGCATGTGGACGTGGAGAGGCTCTCGCTGCTCGAGGAGGTGCTCGCGCAGGAGGGCATCCCGGCGCGCTACCTGGCCCTGCACAAGGGGGAGAGCCTCCCGGGTTCCGTGGAGGGTATGGAGGACGCAAGGGCCGTCGTCGTCCTGGGCGGGCCGATGGGCGTTTACGAGGAGGAGAAATACCCCTGGCTGGCCGATGAGATTCGTTTCCTGGGCGAGGCGATCCGCGCAGGCGTTCCCGTGTACGGCCTTTGCCTGGGCGCGCAGTTGATGGCGGCGGCGCTGGGCGCCCGCGTGTATCCGGGAGAGGGGAAGAAAGAGATAGGCTGGTTCCCGGTCGATCTGACGCCGGGGGCAATGGGAGACCCGCTGCTGGGCGATGAGGCGGCGTCCTTCCCGGTATTCCAGTGGCACGGCGATACGTTCGATATTCCCGAGGGCGCCGTGCGCCTGGCGTCTTCCGCGCGATATCCCAACCAGGCGTTTCGGTGGGGCGCGCGCGCCTACGCCTTCCAGTTTCACCTGGAAGTGGGGACGGCGGACATATCCGCGTGGCTCGAAGCGTTTAAGGGCGATATGAACTCCCCGCGCTCGGACGCGGACCCCGACGCGATAATAAGCGAAGCGCATCTGCAACTGGAGACGTTGAACAGGCGGGCCGCCCGCTGGTTCGAGCGCTGGCTCGCTCTCGCGGGGCTTGTTGAGTCGTCCTGAGCGGGGTTGTTGATAGATCCCTCTCCCGCCTCATCCTGAGTAGCCGCCGGAGGCGGCATATCGAAGGATGCCCTCTTGTCCGGCGCGATGCGCTCGATTCCCCTCGCCCTTCGATACGCGGCTTCGCCGCCACTCAGGGTGAGGAAGGTGGGAGGACGGCGGAGCCCGCCCCGAGCGAGGTCGAGGGAGCCTGTCCTGAGCCTGTCGAAGGGCCGCTACTCAGGGTGAGGGTTTGGGGTGTCGGGTTGTTGAAAAAAGTCCCTTGACAGGGTAAAGGCAACCCCCCCTACCCCCCCTTGTCAGGGGGGCAAGAAAAAGCGAAGCCTGCGATGCCGGTATGACGGTGACGGGATACCGCCTTGCCGGAGGGTGTGTAGGGGCCGCATATTATGCGGCCCGTTGTCGGCGGGTGTAAAAGGCAGGGTCGCATACTATGCGACCCCTACACCCCCTCGACCCGCAGATCATCGTCATTCCGGCGAAAGCCGGAATCCATTTGCGGATGCGGGTGAATGAACGACGGCTTTTCATTCCCCGCCTATGCGCGGGAACCCGGACGAAAGGCAAAAGGCGTAAAAATGGATTCCGGCTTTCGCCGGAATGACGGCAAACCTTTCCTCTTCGGGGTTTTTCAACATCCCGCCCTTGTCGGCGGGGGAGCGCTCCCCTAATATGCGGCTTCCCGCAATGGGCATCATTTTCCGATTCTCGGCATAAAGGAACCATTCATGGCGGAACCTGTACGCGGCGAAATCGTCGCCATCGGCACCGAGATGCTCCTCGGCGACCTCATCGACACCAACAGCGCCTTCATCGCGGACCAGCTCAAGTCGATCGGCGTGAACATGTATTTCAAGACCACCGTCGGCGACAATCTCGACAGGATCGCGGGCGTCATCAAACAGGCGCACGAGCGCTCCCAGGTGGTCATCACCACCGGCGGGCTCGGCCCCACGGTGGACGACCTGACGCGCGAGGCCTGCGCCAAGGTGATGGGCGTCGAGCTCGAGTTCCGCCAGGACCTGTACGACTACATCAGCGCTTATTTCAGCCGACGCGGTTTCCACATGAGCGAAAACAACAAAAAGCAGGCCTACATTCCCGCCGGGGCCACGCCCATCGAGAACCCGCGCGGCACGGCGCCGTGCTTCATGTGCGAGGACGAGCGGGGGGTCATCATCGTGAGCCCGGGCGTGCCGCACGAGATGCGCTACATCATCACCCGGTGCGCCGTGCCCATCCTGCAGGAGAAGTTCGACCTGGGCGAAGTCATCCGCACGAAGGTCTTGAAGACGTGCGGCCTCGGCGAATCGCGGGTGGACGAGATGATTTCGGACCTCTTCCGCGAGTCGGTCAACCCGAGCATCGGCGTGCTCGCCCATCCCGGCCAGGTGGACGTGCGCATCACCGCGCGCGCGAAGGACATCGAAGAGGCGAACAACATGATTGCGGGCTTAGAAGTCAAGGTGCGCGAGATCCTGGGCTCCGCCGTCTACGCCACCGGGAACGCGACGCTCGAGGAGACGCTGGCGCGCGTGC
>JAPPHK010000228.1 GCA_028820795.1 Nitrospinota bacterium
CGCCCGTCATGTGGAGCAGGAGAAACACGATGATCATGACGCACTTGAGCAGGACTACCGCCTGAATCAAGCGCTTGAAGACATATCCGGCCATAGAGTCACCCGGCGGAAAAGGAGTATCTCATTCCGAGGACGATGTTCGCCTCTCCGCCGGAAGGTTGCGACCGAAGAAAACCACCCGGCGGCAAGCGCATTACGAAAGCCTCCGGCCAGGGCGGGATTCGCGCCCGCGCCTGACCGGAGCTTCGCCTCGAATCAAGACATCAAAACTACTTGAGGCCGACTTCTGCGGCTATCAGCTTCCCGTCGGCGCGCGGTTTCCAGTCTATCTTCTTGTTCGCGCCGAAGATGCGGAACGTCTGATACAGCGGAACGATCGGCACCTTCTCGTGACGCAGCACGCGGGCGATTTCTTGGTATTTCTTCTCCCGCGACTTGTTGTCCAGCGTGGAGCGCGCGTCATTGATCATCGCGTCCACGCCCTTGTCACGGAATCCGCCGTAGGCCGAGCGGCTGCTGATAGCGCCGGCGAACATGTGCTCTGCGCTGAAGGCCGTGTTCATACGCGCCAGATAGTACAGGAACGGTTTCACGTTCTTCTTGTACTTGCTGAAGATTATCTTCTTCATCGCGCCCCATTCCATCACGCGGACGTTCGCCTTGAGGCCGACTTTCGCCCACTGGCCGGCGATGCCCTCGAGCGCTTCCTTGCCCATCATGAAGCGGCCGCGGGGGATGTACACGTCGAAGGAGAATCCTTTCGCGAACCCGGCCTCGGCGAGCAGCTTCTTCGCTTGGGCGGGATCGTAGGGATAGGGCTTGAGTTCGGGATTGAAGCCGAAGCTCGCGGGACCCTGGATGATCGCCACCGATTTGGCGAAACCCATCATCACGTTCTTGGTAATGGCCTCGCGGTTGATGGCGAGGTTCATGGCCCGGCGCACGCGCACGTCCATCCAGGGCGCGCCTTCCTTGATGACCATCAGGATGTAGTTGGTGCGCGGCGACTGCTTGGCGATGACGTCCGTCTTGCCGCTCGCCCTGACGCGCTCGCTCAGGGCCGGAGGCAGGTTGTCGATGACGTCCACATCGCCGGAGATGAGGGCTGAGACGCGCGTGGTGGACTCGGGGATGAACTTCACCACCGCCGTCTTCACCCTGGGCTTTCTCCAGGCGTTGGGGTTCGCCTCGTAGACGACCTCCTGGCCCTTGCGCCATTTCTTCATCACGAACGGCCCGCTGCCCACCGGGTTGCGGGAGAGGTGCTTCTTGTCGTGTTGCTTGTAATAATTGGGTGGCACGATGAAGCCGTAGATCGCCAGAAACGGCGGGAGCATGGGGTCGGGTTTTTTCGTGTGGATCCGGACCGTGTGCTCATCGACCACTTCCAGTTTCGCCATGCTCTTGAAGTAGCGGTACTGCCTCGATTTCATCTTGGGGTCGAGAATCCGCTCGAAGCTGAATTTGACGGCCGCCGCGTTCACGGGGTCGCCGTTGCTGAACTTCACGCCCTTCCTGATTTTGAACTCCCATACCTTGGGACTCACCATCTTGTAGCTCTCGGCGAGCTGGTTCGTCATGGAGCCGTCGGGAGCGCGCGCGAGCAGCGTCTCGAAGACGTTCGGGTGGTGCATCGAAATCGGCAGGGAACTGAAGGTGTGCGGATCGAACGTCGTAAGCGCGCCGGCCATGCCCAGCACCACCTTCCCCTTGGGCGCCGCCTTCACTCCCGCGGGGAGCAGCAACAGCGTCACAACAACCATGCAAAGCCAAAGCCTCTTCATTTCGTATTCCTCCTTTGAATAAAGAATCTACCAAGCCGTCAGAGACAAACCAATTCATCCGTACTCGTGTTCAACGGTTCATAGCCATCGTACGTGACCAGGTATGTTTCACCCCAGAAAATCTGGCGGTTGGGTCCCAGGTTGAACATGGGGTGAGTCGTCACCACCATACCAGGTTCAAGCTCTCCTTCGGATACCGGCGTAATCATGTAATCGGTGAGGTCGAGGCCCGTGAGGTGCACCAGACCGTAGGGCCATACCTCGTAGCCGTGTTTTTCGAAAACGCCGTTCATCGCCGTGACCATGCCGACCATCGGCTTACCCGGCCCAAGATGCTCCAGCGAGGCGTCGCGCGCCTCGCGCACCACCTGGTGGGCGTCGACCAGCCACTTTTCCGCCTCTCCCAAAGCCAGAACACGTACAATCTGGTTCCAGTATCCACGAACTCGGGGGGAGATTTCCAGCAATACGGCATCGCCATTCTTGATGGGCCGATCCGTCTGGGGGATGACGTAGCC
This sequence comes from Nitrospinota bacterium, assembly GCA_028820795.1. Classification (GTDB taxonomy): domain Bacteria; phylum UBA8248; class UBA8248; order UBA8248; family UBA8248; genus Bin107. The sequence continues at coordinate 2,303 of JAPPHK010000228.1, forward strand.
CCAGGGCGCTTCGCCGCCGCCGGCCATGCTCGCCAGGCCCATCATGTTGAAGTTCTCCGTCCCGCCCTCGGGGATGATCACCCGGTCCATCTCGGCGCGCATGTCGAGTTCAGTCACTCCTTCGCGGATAAATTCCCGGAGGTGATCCCACACCTTGTCACCAAGCCGGGCCGCGTGGCGCGACATTTCGACTTCCTCTTCGCTTTGCACGAGGCGCAGTTTCCAGACGAGCTCGCCCGCCTCCACCCATTCTTTCGCGCTCACCTGATCCTGAAGCTGTTGGTGCCAGGCCACGGGAATGATGGCGAGCGAGGAGATTCCGATTCTCGTGTTCGAATTGGCGATTTCGTTCAGATGGTTGCACGCCTGCTTCGGAACGGGCGTCAGCGCCTCGCAGCGTGTGTCGGAGATCCAGCCGTTTCTTAAGGATTCGATTCGCTGGTTCTCGACTCCCACGAACAGAACGGGTTCTCCCTCGCGCGGGAAGACCAGCATCTGCTGGCCCGAAAACGAAATGAAATTGCTGACGTAGGCCAGATTGCCCGTACGCGGACCCTGGCGGCCGCTGTTTCCGTAGACCACGAGAACGTCCAGACCCTCGCGCTCCATTTCCTCTCTTAGATTCGCGTGGCGGCGATCACGCTCTTTGTTCGATAACCCCAACTTTTCTCTCCTTCGTGTTGCGCACCGTTAAAAGATCACTTTACCGCCCGAGACGGCCATGTTCACCCCCGTCACGTAGGAGGCTTCATCGCTGCAGAAAAACACCACGGCGCCGCTGACGTCCTCTGAGCGCCCCAGGCGTTTAATCGGGATGCTATCGATGTATTCTCTTTGGTAGTCATCCGAATGGAGGATGGGCCGCTCCGTTTCGGTGAGGCCCGGCGATACCATGTTGACCGTGATTCCATAGGGGCCCGTTTCCACGGCCAGGTTTTGCGAGAAATACAGCAGAGCTGACTTTACGGCTCCATAGGAATTTGTTCGCGCGCGCTTCTCTCCCAGGACGGTGGACAAGACGTTGACGATGCGGCCCCAACCCCGCTCCCGCATGCCCGGCAGCGCCGCCTGGCAGCAATGGAAAGCGCCCTTGAGCATCACCTGGATCTGGGGCTCGTAGTCCTCCTCCCAGCTCATCTCCATGAAGGCTCTTCCCTTCACGAGCCTGCGCGCGTTGTTGACGAGAATGTCGACGCCGCCCATCTCCTTCTCGCATTCTTTGTACATGCGATCCACCTCGTCATGCCTGCTCACGTCGGCCTGGACGCTGATGGCGCTGCCGCCTTCTGCTCGGATACCTTGTAATACCTTCTGCGCCGCCGCCTCGCTTTCGTGGTAGTGCACGGCGACTGTGGCGCCTTCGCGGGCCAATGCGTGGGCGATGGCTTTGCCTATGCCGCGCGTAGCGCCGGTGACGAGGGCGGCGCGTCCTTCGAGTTTCATACGCAACTCATCCGATAACTGAAAGAAAAATGTGAGTTCCTCAAATCAAATAATAATTCTCGCCTGTGAGGTTTTGGCGCAAAAGCAATCAAATAAATCTTGAATAATGGTATTGTATTTAATACCATTAGATACCGCAAGTTTAATTTTTCTTGAAGAAAGCCATTTTCAGCGAAGTTAGGATATGTGAAACTTGCGCCTTGCTTGGGACCCGAACCCCTCCGGTTTACGAGGATATGGAAAGCGAGGAGAGAATGCGGGAACTGATCGCGGAAAAGCTGTTTTCGAACGAATACATCCCCTACTACTATCAAATCGCCAACCTCCTGCGCGGCAAAATCGAAAGCGGAGAACTGTTCGCTGGGATGAAGCTCCCGAAAGAGTTGGACCTTTCCAAACATTTTGGCGTCAGCCGGGTCACCCTGCGGCAAGCTCTCGCCATACTGGAGAAAGAAGGGCTCGTGACGCGCGAGCGCCGCAAGGGCACGTTCATCAACCACGGGGGCGTGAAATCGAAGATGATTCGACTCACCGGCGTTGTCTGGGAAGAGGACGCCGGCGGCGAGAACATGCGGGTCATATCGACGGAGGATGTGGACGCATCGGCCCGGTTGCGGAAATTCTTCGGCCTGGGCGATGGGGAGAAGTTGACCAGGGTTCAGCGACTGAGGATGGTGGAGGATACACCTCTTAGCTACGTGATGAATTATTTGCCCCGAAATCTCGCCAAAGACATTCCGCACGAGGATATCCGCACCCGCAGCATGCTCCATATTCTCAAAAGTCGATTGCATATCTCGCTGGGCAAGATACAGCAGACGTTCGAGGCGCGCATCGCGGAGAGCGACGTCGCAGGCCATCTTTCCATCGGCGTTCTGGCGCCGGTCTTATATGTGGAAACCTTCGTTCACAGCAAAGGCGGGGAGCCTGTCGAATTCTCCCAGATCTATTATCGAGGAGATCAGCATCGATACAGAGTGGAACTCGTAAGCGAGTAGCCCCTCGCATCTCCCGCTTCGCGCTCATCCAAATTTTCGCCAGTTGGGAGGGGAAGAATGTCCGCACAGAAGAGTTCAACGAAAACTATCGGTTTCATCGGCTTGGGTCTCATGGGCCAGGCGTTCTCGAAAAACCTCATCGCAGACGGCCATCGCCTCGTGGGAACCGACGTGCAGGCGGGAGCGATGCGGAAGTTCAAACGCCTCGGGGGAGAGGTTCTCAAAACGCCTCGCGCCGTGGCCGAAGCTGCCGAGGTGGTTTTCATCTCGGTTCCGAACTCTAAAATCTCACTTCAGACCGCGCGGGGGGAAAACGGCTATCTCGCCTGCGCACCCGAATCGGCGCCAGAAGTCGTGCTCGACACGACGACTTCGGACCCGGAGGATTCGAAACAACACGCTGAACTTTGCCGGAAGAAGGGGATTCCCTATCTGGACTCCAGCGTGAGCGGCAACAGCGACTACGTTGCGAATCGGGAAGGCTTGTTTCTCGTGGGCGGGAACAAGAAAGCCTACGAGAAGGTGGCGCCGCTTTTAGAGACGATGCTATCAGATCAGGTTTACTGCGGCTCGTCGGGTTCGGGAGCCGCAATGAAAGTGGTCGTGAACTACATGACCTCCATGGGGCGTTGCGTCATCGCCGAAGGCTTAAGGCTGGGGATGCGCAGCGGATTCGGGAAAGATTTTCTGTTCGACACGCTCAAGAGGAGCCGCGCGGGCGACTCGAGCGGGTTCCATGGCCACGGCAGCATCATGGTGCGGGGCCGGTTTCGCCGTCCCCGAAGCACCTTGAACGTCATCATGAAGGACATCGGGCTTGGTCTCAGACTGGCCAGGAGGCACGGTGCAGTGACGCCTGTAGGCAACGCATGCGCGCCGCTGTACAGGGAAGGCTCGCGCGCAGGCAATGGAGAAATGGACAGTGCGGCCGTGTATCTCTCCTACCTGGAGCGGGAAAACAAGAAATAGGACGTCTCCCGCGTCCTTTTGAATGGAAGGGGTCAGGGATGCGCGGTATTTCTACGATGGAGGTGAGTCTTGCCTGGTGAAGCGGGAGATATTCGGGACAGGGAATCCACGCTCCTCGTTGTGGGCGACATGGAGATCGATCGCCCCGAACCTCGAAACACTTTCTCCAAGGTCGCCTCTTATCTGGAAGCGGCCGATCTGCGTTTCGGCGGCCTCGAAGCGTCGATGTCCCATCTAGGAAAAGCCGCGAGCGGGAAGATCGTGATGCGCCACGCCCCGGAAATGATTCAGGGATATCTTGCAGGCGGTTTCGACGTCTTGGCGTTCGCCAGCAACCATTGTATGGACTACGGGGTCGAGCCGTTCGTGGAAACGATGGAACTGCTCGAGAGGAACGGTATCGCATATGCAGGAGCAGGTCGGAACATCCAGGAGGCGCGAACGCCCGCCGTCATCGAACGAGGGGGCGTGCGATACGGGTTCTTATCCTACGTGCTGGAACTCCCCCTGGGCTGGGGAGCGGGACCGACGAAGCCCGGCGTCGCGCCCATCCGGCAGGATGCGCTCTATGGTCCTCCTTATGTCAACGAAGAGGATTTGGCGGCGATGGTCGCCGATGTCGAGCGCACGCGGCCGAGGGTTGATTTCCTTCTGGCCTCGTTCCACTGGGGCGCGAGCCAGAGCCGCACGCTCACGCTTTCCCAGCAGGCGGCGGCGCACGCGGCTATCGAGGCGGGGGTAAACGTCGTCGTCGGCCACCATCCCCACATCGTGCAGGGGGTCGAGGTGTATCGCGACCGGCCTGTATTTTACGCGCTTGGCAACTTCGTACTGGACCATGACCATCCGATGTTCCTGCCCACTGCGCGCGAGTCGATTTGCCTGAAGCTGACCCAGAGAGGCGGAGTGCTCGACAGGGCGGCGATATCGCCCGTGTTGATCGAAGCGGACGGCAGTCCCCGGATTCCGGGACCAGAGGAACCGAAATCGGCGGAAATACTGGACACCCTGAAATCGCTCTCTGAAAAGCTGGGCGCGCGGCTCGACATTTCCGGGGGCGAGGCGATAGTGGCGCTGTGAATCGCCGCTTTTCACCCATTTTCGGGCAGAGGAGCGCGGGAAATCCATCATGGAGCTGAAGGATAAAATTTTCGTCATTACGGGCGCGGCCCGGGGCATCGGCGCGGACGCCGCGCGCCGCTTCTCAGGTCAGGGCGCAGACGTGGCTGCCCTGGACGTGAACGAAGAGGGTCTTCGAAGCCTCGAGGCGGAATCAGGAGGCGCCGTCCTTGGCGTGCGTGCGGACATCTCGAACCCAAAGGGCGTCGAGGATGCCTTCGACGCGGTGGTGGCGAGATTCGGCGGCGTAGACGCTCTCATCAACTGCGCCGTCATCCGGGGGAACGGCCCCCTGGCGGAGGTCGAGGAAGCCACTGTCGACCTGGCGCTGGGCGTGGGCCTAAAGGGCGGCATCCTGTGTGCGAAGCGCGCTGCGGCGGAGATGAAAAAAAGAGGCGGCGGCGCCATCGTCAACATGTCGAGTTTCTACGCGCGCACGCCCGCGAAGGAGCGTGTGGTATACGTCGCCGTGAAAGGCGGCGTCGAGGGGCTCACGCGCGCGCTGGCCGTCGAACTGGCGGAGTGGAACATCCGCGTGAACGCAATCGCGGCGGGGCCGGTGCTGACGAGGCTCAGGGAATCCCAGGGGGAGGGCGACCCCGACAACCTGGCGGAGCGTTACCGCAAATCGCCCATGGGCAGGTTCGGCCGGGTCGATGAGGTGCTCGACGCGATGGAGTATCTGGTGACGCCCCGTTCGTCCTACATGACGGGCCAGGTTCTGGTGCTCGACGGCGGTTTGACCATCGTGTGATGCAGGGGGTTTCAGCGGCGGGAACGCGTGGGAGTCGAACCCACCGACGAAGTGATTAGCCCCGTCCACTGGATTTGAAGTCCAGGCGGCACACCAGCACCGATGCGCTCCCGGAAAGAGAATACAACGGCGGGCGTGGCTGCGAAAGCGCCATTGTCGATTGGGAGCGCCTCCGAGTCGCGAGGCGAGGGCCGCGGCGCTTGTTCTTTGTGCGGGAAAGCCCTAAAAGGGAGCGAAATTCATCGCCATGAAAGGAGAGACGAGTATGTCGCAGCGCGTGGGTATCGTGGGCATGGGGCTGATGGGCCAGGCCTTCATCAAGAACATGCGCGAGACGGGCTTCGAGGTGCAGGGCTTCGACGTGGACCCCGCGCGCATGGACGACTTAAGCGAAAAAGGCGGCCATCCCGTCGAGTCGCCCGCAGCGGCGGCCAGGGGCGTGAACTTCGTGATCACCTCCCTGCCCACCAGTGACGTCGCGCGCGAGGCGACTCTCGGCCCGGGAGGCGTCGCCGAGGGGGCGAAAGAGGGCCTCTACCTGCTCGACACGACGACCTCGCGTCCCGAGGATTCGGTCCGCCTCGCGGAAGATTTGGCCGAGCGGGGAATCCGCTTCCTCGATTCCGCCGTGAGCGGGACGAGCACCATGGCGGCCGCGAAGGATCTCGTGGTCATCGCGGGCGGCGAGGCGGAGGACTTCGACGCCTGCCGCGCGGTTTTCGCCGGCTTCAGCCGGGCGGCGTACCATATGGGACCGGTGGGTTCGGGCGCGCGGACGAAGCTCGTCATCAACATGATCCTGGCGGGCAACCGGCTCGCCCTGGCCGAGGGACTGTTGCTCGGCACGAAGGTCGGCCTCGAGATGGACAACCTTTTGGAAGTGCTCAAAGACGGCGCGTGCTTCTCCAAGACCATGATAGACAAGGGTCCCAAGATGATTCACGCGGACTATTCGAAGCAGGGCCAGGTGAAGACCTCGCTCAAGGATTCGCGCCTCATGCTGGAGCAGGGCCGGCTCCACGGCTCGCCCATGCTGCTCACGAACCTCTGGTCCCAGGTGATGCAGATGGCCTATGAGAAGGGCTACGCGGAAGAGGACACCGTCGCCTTCTACGAGGTGCTGCGCGAGCTGGGGGGCCTGGAGTCGAGGATCCTCAATCCCGACTGAAAAAGTAGGGATTGACCCGATTGAGGAAGTAGGGATTGAGGGGCGCTGCTGAGCCCTGCTGCGGGCAAATGCGGGGAGGCCCGCTCATTTCATGGCAAATGCGGTGCGTGAAGAATTTTTGCGGTCATATCTGAGTCGCCCCCACTCAAATAAATTTTATAAGTTACTATATTACAATCCCTTACGCTGTTTTCCCGCGCTCGTTTTTTATCGAAAAACCCCGTGAATTTATCGATATTTATCGAATTGTTTGGTATTTTATCGAAATTCACGGCGCGATCTTTTCGGTTCGTCTCCGAACGGGAAAGATTAGCCCCGGCCAATGCGGGAGGGTTTATCCCCCCCGGTGACGGAGGGATTTCCTCTCGATGAGAGGTAGACCGTCTCCCGCGTTCCGGGGAAGTCCGCCGCTTGCCGATTCCCGTATCGCCCGTGTCCACCTGAACGTCTCCTTTTCGCTCCTTGCGGGGGATTCTCGCGCATCCCGAGAAAGGCGCGATAGCCGTAAATGCGGGCAGATGCGCGATGGGGGAATTCTCACCTCCGGCGGAGTGGCGAGCGTTGTAGTCGAGACGCACGCCGAAAATCGATTCTGTCCTCGTCTCTGGTGGAGCCGCGCCAACCCCCCGAGCCGCCGGCATCCGCGGTCCTGAAAATTTTATCTTGACGCGCATTTCGCCCAAGCAATAAAATTCAATCGACTCAATGGCCGGATTTTCGGCTTGAATTCGTTATTCGATTCGGGCGAGAGGGCGCTCTTCGAGTATGGGTGACAGGCTGCCGCCCGGGCGGCCCGGCGATTTCACCCGTTCCGTTGCAGGGAGAGATGCCCATGACCAGTCAGAAGAATACGGTAACCGACACTTCGGGCGACAATACGCATGCGGCCACCGGCGATGCCGACGTTTTCGTGTTCACGGCCGGCAACGGAGACGACACCATCACCGGCTTCGCCGGTGGCTCGGATCTCATCGACCTGAGGGCATTTCCCGAGATCAGGAGTTTCGACGACCTGACGGTGACTTCCGACACGGACGGCGTCACCATCGACCTCACCGACCACGGCGGCGGCACGATACTCCTGCAAGGTATTTCGGTGGGCGATCTCGATGGCGAGGATTTCATATTCGCCACTTGGAAATACGGCGGCGGAGCCAACGACAGACTCCTGGGCGATGACACTTCCGAGAACATCGACGCCTTGGGCGGCAACGACACGGTCTTCGGCGGCGGCGGCGACGACAGGATCCATGGCGGTGAAGGTCAGGACTCGCTCCTCGGCGACGCCGGGGACGATACGATATTCGGCGGTGAGGGCAACGACTGGGTCGTCGGCGGCGCGGGCGACGATGCTCTCTACGGCGGCGCGGGAAACGACAGGCTCATCGAAGGCGCGGGAAACGATGAACTCTTTGGCGGCTCTGGCGCCGATACGCTCAACGGCGGCGCGGGCGACGACGCGCTCACGGGGGGCGCCGGTGCGGATACTTTCTTCTTCAACGGCAGTTTCGGCGACGACAAGATCACCGACTTCGCCGACGGGGAAGACACCATCGATCTCACCGCGATGACGAGCATCACCGGCTTTGCGGACTTGAGCATCAGGGCCGACGGGAACGACGCCGTCATCGATCTGACCTCGCAGGGAGGCGGTACGATTCGGCTCGAAAATTTCGATGTGAATGACCTGGATGCAAGCGATTTCAATTTCTACGATTCCTCATCGGCGGAACCGGAGGTCGACGGCATCTAGGGAGCGGCCTGGAGAGGATTCGAGGGCCGGAAAAAAATCTTGACTTCCCGAAAAGCAGTCCTGTAGTTTGTTTCATATGTTGCGGCGCATGGTTCCCGCACCGGAAACGGAGTGGGTTCCGCGAGGCTGGGTACCACTTGGATGGCATGAATCCTCCATCCGGAACGTGAAACGCTTTTTCCGATCTGCAGCTCTAACCGGCCGGGCCGTGCGCGCGTGCGGATCGTTCATGGGTTGGTCTCATCGGGAGGGGATTGGTTATGGCACGACAGAATATAACCGGGGACGAAAGCGATAACACGTTCGATTACGAGAGCGAGAGTGAGGATTACTTCATACAGGCCCAGGGGGGCGACGACGTCGTAAAAACCGGCTCTGGCGACGACACGGTTTTCGGCGGCGATGGCGACGACGAGATTTACGGCGGCTCCGGCGACGACAGCCTCTGGGGCAGCCACGGCGACGACACGGTCTACGGCGGCGCGGGCGACGACCAGTTGGAGGGCAGCTACGGCGAGGATACGCTCTACGGCGGCGAGGGGGACGACTCGCTCGTCTCCGGCACGGAGGATGACGAACTCTACGGCGGCGCGGGGGACGACTCGCTCCATGGCGGCCCCGGCGACGATACGCTCGATGGCGGCGCGGGCGACGACACGCTTGTCGGCGGTCCGGGCAACGATACGCTCACGGGCGGCGACGGTGCGGACACCTTCGTATTTTCCGCGGGTGACGGGAACGACACGATCACCGACTTCACCAACGGGACGGACACCATCGATCTCACGGGGATCAGCGGCATCACCGGTTTCGCGGATCTGACCATCACCGCCGACGGGAGCAGCACGGTAATCGACCTGACCGCGCACGGCGGCGGCAAGATCACATTGGAGGACTTCGACTCGGCGAATCTCGACGCCGGGGACTTCAGTTTCTACGAGCCGGCGGCGGTGGACGAAACCGGCGCTGACGCAATGTGAGGCGCGGCCCTGCTGACCCCGGGTATTCACAACCGGGGTGGATGCGGGGGAATGGGTGGGTAGAGCGTCAAGGTTTTAGAGAGATGGCTTTTCCCGTTAGCTTATTCAGACTCCAGCAGATTGCCCAGGGATTCGAGGCGCGTCACCCACCCGTCGAATAGAGGACATTTGGCGCGAATGGTTTCCAAGCCCGCTTCAGCGGCAATCAAAGGGCCGTGAACTTTCTTGTCGTAGCGGGGGATGAGTTGCCGTATCCGTTTGCTCGGAGCCGTCAGAGGGTTGTCGTTGATGTCTTCCGGAGTCTGGAACTGCTCCCGGATGCTCCGCAATCTCTCGATGGTATCCGGCGCTACGCCTAGCACCTGAATTGCCCGTTCAAACGCGTTCAGGTCGGAGAATAGGAGCCCTTCGAATTCATATTGTTGAACATACGGAAATGCTCGTGATTGATCCCGGGAACGATTTGTCCTTCTATTAACTTCCTGCAGGATGTGTTGCTCCAATACTTCACGATTCATCGATCCCTTCTCGCGAAACCCGTAGAAGTCGACGAGCGAAGTCACGGCATCATGGGAATGGAATAACAGAGCCATTCGCTGTACGAGCCGATCTGTTGAAACATTACCTCCAAGCGAATGTGGTATCGGCTCGACTCCATTTATTCGCAGGTGGGTTGCGAGTACGCGCTTGACGAATTCTACTTCGGTATCTCCTTCCACGGATATGGAGACTCGGATCAAGGTCGTCCTCCGAGCAGGTTCGTTTGCCATAGTTCGCCAGTAGTGAAGCTGTCATCCAGCCATACTTGGTAATCGTCCGATTTGAGTTTGCGGAATTTCGTCTGTCCGTCTTGCAACTCCAGCACGAAAATCTCGTCCAGGTCGAACGCATCGACGAGCAGTGGGGACTGTGTCGCCAACATGATCTGCCTGTCCACGGAGAGGCTCTTTATCATGCCGCCCACTAAAGAGACGGTCGCGGGGTGAAGGCCCAACTCGGGCTCGTCCAATAACAGAATGTCGGGCAACATCCCGGTTGGCAGATTGAGCAGCGTCGCCAGGGCGAAGAACCGAAGCGAGCCGTCGGAGGTGAGGTGCGCGCCCAAGGTCTTGTCCGTTCCCCGGGCTTTCCACCGAAGCAAGACTTTTCCGTAGCTTTCTTCGATCTCGAAACGGTCGAATACCGGCAAAATACGGCTTATCTGCTTGTTGATCCAATCGAACCGATTTATGTCCTCTCGCTCCAGGCGATGCAGAACGGCCGCCAGGTTACCGCCGTCTGAGCGTAGGTAGTTGTTATCTTCCACGTCCCATCTTTTCTTGAAGTTGGAATAGTCGGACGTGTCGTGAAATTGGTAGACGGAACACTCGCGGAGCAGGTTCACAATTGCTCGCGCGGTAGTTGCATTGACGTTCTGAGTTTCGCCGTCTTGCGCAGCCTCCACGATTTTGGCTTCTTCATGCGCACTTCCCAAGGGTTGCCATGTCGCCTCTCCTGCGCGGTCTTTTCTGTTGAATCGGAATTGCTCTTCGCTGAAGAAGAAACGATCAGGATCGCCATGGGAGAGCTTGAACCGATAATCGTTCCGGCCTGCATCGGTACGCATCCTGATTTCGGCCTCGATGCGCGAGGTAACGCGGTTGCCGCCGAAGAGTTGGTCGTCGGCCCCTCCCTGTTTCTCGACGAACTCGGCGAGTCGCCGTGAACGAAGCATCCAACTCATCATCTCGAAGAAGCGGATGAAGTTGGATTTTCCCGAGCCGTTCGCGCCGATGAAGACGGCGGCCTTGGGTATATCGTCCACTTCGACGTTCGCCAAGGATCTGAACCCGCGAATATGCACGGATTCAATCGTCGCTCCGCTCATTGGCTTGCAAATCCTCCCTTAACCAGGTTGGCATCCTAACGATTATACCCTTTGGACGCCAGTGGTTATTCACGCAAGAAATGAACGCGGGTAAATGCAGAGGGTGTTGGTTTGCCCGGTAGGGGCGGCTCGCGAGCCGCCCCTACGGTTTTAATTCGTGTTTCGGGTTTATGGGGTCGTCCGCTATTATTTCATCGTGAAGGTTTTCTTCAGCTCGACATCCATCAGCTCGCCGTTTTTCAGGCCGGAACGCACAGGCGTAGCAGCGTCAGCCCCCTGCGAGTTTTGCGGCTTCGCGAATCGCGCGGGTCAGGCGCCCGACGGTAGTCGAAGGGTTTCCATATGGGCTTCCCCCCTGTTCGTGATTTTGAAGTTGCCTTTCGCTGCGCTCTTCGGCTTTTTCGACTCTGGACACCAAATTGACACAATCGGGGGTTTTTGCACTATCCTTCTTATATTCCGGTCGCAGAGATTCAAAGATTTTTTGCATCTCGTGTCGATTTTCAGCCCGGTTATGATCCTGCTCATGCAGGATCAGCCAAAGTTCGAAACACGGGTTGGAGCGGCCGATATGGACGCCGAATCGTTCGCAAAGCGCCACGGCTTCGTCGAAACGAGGATGTTCGTCCCTGTCGAACACGGCCCAGACCTGGTCGTTTTCTTCGAACGAGTTCTTTTTTCGGCGACTGCGTGGGTCGAGTCCCAGAACTCGGGCGTACTCGATGGCTTTTTCCGCGATGGTGTAGGGAACGCCGACAGCGGGGTATGTTTCCACTTCTACTAGGGTGTCTCTATATGCGTATTTGACTGCCTCAAAATAGGCTGGTTCAGTCTTTTTGCCCTCGCAAAGGACGATGAAACGACACTTCGGCTCCCGCCGATGGCGTCTACGCCTAAGGTTCGGGGCCGTACGCAAGTCGGCCTTAGTTCGACGCGCCAAGGTTCGAGCCGAGAGCCGAGATGGGGTCGTTGAAGGGTACTGCGCCGTAGCGGCCCTGGAGATACCCTTTCTCGATATTGTCGCTCTTGCGGGTTCGAATGTCGGTCAAGGGATAGAGTTGGGTTGCGCCGTCGAGATCTTTTTGAGTGAACCATACCTCATCGCGCCGGAGTAAGGGCGAGTCCAGTAAGTTGGTGTCGTGGGTCGTTGCAATGAGTTGCGCGCCTTTGGGATTCGTCTCCCTTGAGCAGAATAATTTCAGCACTGCTTCGGCGGCTTGCGTGTGCAGGCTGGCGTCTAGCTCGTCGATGAACAAGGGCGCGCCTTCGTCCAGCGCGCGGAATGCGAGATCGAGCACGAGCAGCAGCCTGCGCGTTCCGGCGCTTTCGCTATCCAACTCAAGATAGAAGGGCTCACCGCCGCGTCCTCGATGGGCGAGTTCGATGGTGACATGCTTTTCTTTAACTTCCGGCGGTTCTACATTGGCTCTCTTCGCGAACAGTGCGAATAGCTCCTGCTGCATTTCTAGTATTTCTTCCGGAAGATCGGATTCTTTTTGCTGATAGTCAATGATTCCAGTGTCAATCTTACCTAGAAAATCGATCACCCGCCTATCCAACTCTTCCTCCGCCAGTCGCTCTGAAACCGTCTGCTCATGGACAGCGATACTTCTTATAACGTGAAGGGATCTAAAATAACCGAACACTTCTAATAGTTGTTCGTGGTCGTTCTGAGCCGCCGCAGAAAGAAACAGGCTGTTAGGTCTCGTCAAGCGGGCGATGACTCTATTTTGTCCCTTCAACCCGCGTCCGAAACGAAATTCCTCGCCAGTGCGCTCGAACAACATCTGTCGATGGGATTTTGGAAAAGCGTATAGCCATTCGGATTCGAATGCAGTATCGGATGCTTCGAAGCCGTAATGGTACCGCACGCCGTCGATGAGGAAGTCGATGTCAAAATGCGACGGTAGTTGAGGGCTGTCGTCATCGAGCTTAAAGGGAGAACGCGGCACGCCACCACCCGGCTCCCCCTTGGTTTGAGATCGCAACACCATGCTCCGCATGGTACTTATCGCGTCAATCAAGTTGCTCTTGCCTGAGGCATTAGCTCCGTAGATCACAACAACTGGTAAAACTGCTCCGCTCGGCACCGCCGCGCAATCAATAAGTTTTTCTTGTCGCTCCTTCAATGAAGACGCTGAAAGCGACAATTCCTGTGCATCACGTATTGAGTGATGGTTAGCGACGCCAAAGCGAAGCAACATATAATCTCCCTCCTTTTCTTGACATTTTGCATGTCAAGAAAAAGCTTAATATGCAAAAATATAACATTTTGTCAAGCAAAAATTCAATATGTTTGCGTCAAACCCGTCCTTGCGCATCTTCTCTACGTTTCGAACTTGGCGAAATCGCCCACCTTTATTTTATCGTGGAGGTATTTTTCAACTCGACATCTATCAACTCACCGTTTTTTAACCCGCACAGCACGGGCTCATGAAAAAAGCGTTCTCCTTCATCCCATCTACGCTCAAGACATTTTTGAAGAGAGGTGCGCCGGATGCTGCACTCGACAAGGTGGATGCTCAATCGGTCAGGGCTCACTAATCCTCGGAGTATTTGGAGGTCGCAGAGGTACTCCTCTTTTTGGGCCGAGTTCACATCGAACACCTGGTAGACGAGGTGATGACTCTTGGCCTTCGGGTAGCAGGCCGATGCTGCACGATGGATAAGTTGGTAGGTCAAGTCAGCCACATCTGTTTCCTTGAGTTCAGGAGATAGTAGACCAAGCCATCCCTTAAGCACCTTCTTCCGGTTTTCGATGTCTTTCCCCTTGACGAGCCATTGAGCAACGGTTTCATATTTTGGCTCTGTGAACTTCGCCTCTATAGCGACGCAAACTTCACCTGAAATCAGCATCAAATCCGTTTGAGACGCGGGGCCCCTGCCGCATTGAACCGGCACCTTGTACTCGAAATTCAGACAGACTGAACGAGGCAACTCGAAGCCCAGAACCTTGGAGAACTCTTTCACTCGCTGCTCGGGAGTCCTCCAATATGTGAGAAGTGGTACAGTCGAGCGTGTGGGCGAGTTGAATTCGCTGACCTTGTAACTATTGAATAACTTCTCGTAACTTATGATGCGGCGACCTTGATATGACCAGATGATTTGCATGGTTCACTTGCCCTCTCAACTAGTTATTATCTCCTACCTATCACTTTCCTCACGCAACTCATGTGGATAGGGCTCGAAAATCGTCTGCTTCTCCAGGTATTCGGAACCGAAGCGTGCTGTCCAATCCCGAAGCATATCGAGCGGCTCATCCAGTGGGATTCTCCCCTCGCGGTATTCTTCCAGCGTAGCCAGAAAGCGCGCCTTGTCGCTTTTGGTGATTTTTTCGGATAGATGCCCCACCGCGTGGGTTAAGGCGTTCACCCATGAGGCTTGGCCGGGCGTACGGGCGAGGAGCCGCAAGAGCGCGCTTTCGTATGAGGAGGCGACCTCGCCGAAGGAGTATTTTTCGTGATTCGCCGCGACCCGTCCCATCTCGCGCATGGTCTCCTGGTCGTAAGCTAGGAACAGGAGCTTGTTCTCCGCGTGGTAGTGGGTGAGACGCTCGGCGCGGCCTGATTCCCGGGCTTCCCGGAAGGCGGCGAGGGCGAAGATTCTGGTGAGGAAACCCGCGCGGGCGTCCGGCTCGTTCAGTCCGGCCTCGTCCACGAACGCGGCACGCTCGCCGAATCTCTCGAGCGCGGCCCCCGCGAACAGGCCCGGCCCCATGGC
>JAPPHK010000237.1 GCA_028820795.1 Nitrospinota bacterium
CGCGCTCATCTCCTGTTCAATGCTGACCTCATTCAGGTTGTCCATGCTCTCGAAATTCTCCTGCCGACGGCGTGAAACAAAGGCCGTCCCAAAGGTTTGATCACCGGGTAGGGGCGAACCTGGATGGGCGAAGCGCAAACACTGTCTTATACCACAAAAACGGTTGCATCGGCAAACAAAAACAATTACTTGCGATGCTTTTCAGGAACCCGCAAGCGCTCTTGTTTCAATGGTTTTCAAGCCCACGATCTCTTCGCCCGCCCGATTGCCCAAGAGCCTTCTTTCGTGGAAAATAGCAGCATTCGAAACCAGGGTGAATTTCTTCTCTCAAGCGAGGATGCCCATGCGATTCTCACTTAAGTCCACCAGGAAGATCCGCCTCGTCCTGGCCGTCGTTTTCTTTGTGGCGCCCCTCCTTTCCTCGGTGATGGGCGAGAGCCATAAAACCGGGGGCGGCGAGGCTCACTCACCCGAAGTGGGGGACCTGATGGAGAAGCTCGACGCGGACTTCGGCGCGCTCGTGAAAGCCGCTCTCATCGCCTCCGTTCAGGAACTCGTGAGCGAGACGCCATTCACAGCCATCGAAAAACAAGCAGAGTCCATCGCCGCCACGGCGAAAATCCTCCCGCGCGCTGAAGAGTTCCGGGGGGATAATTCGATGCTCCTCCTCTCGCGCCAGCTCGAAGCCGCCGCCAATAGCCTTGCGAAAGCGGCGGGGAACAAAAACCTGGACGCGACCGTCAAGGCGCTGGTGGCAACACACGGCGTTTGCGTGCGCTGTCACGAGGACGCGCGCTTCTAGTTCCGGGAAAATTACAGGCCTTCGCGCTCCGCGAGAGCGCGCGCTAGACGTCGAGGTTTTGAACCTCGGTCGCGTGCCTTTCGATGTGCTCGCGCCTCGGTTCGACGGCGTCTCCCATGAGAGTGGAGAAGATGTCGTTGGCCTCGAAGGCGTCCGATACGACGACCTTGCGGAAGGTCCTGCGCTGCGGATCCATGGTCGTCTCCCAGAGCTGATCGGGGTTCATCTCGCCCAGTCCTTTGTAGCGCTGAACGCTGACGCCCTTCTGGCCGAGCGAGCGGAACTGATCGAGTATCTCCCCCGCCCGGGTCACGGAAAGCTCGGCGTCACCCGACTTGATGACGTAGGGAGGCTTGCCGAACGCGGCGAGCATATCCGTGGAACGGCGGAGCTTTTTGAAGCCGGCGGATTCGAAAAGACCCGCATCCACCCGGGTTGTGAGATCGCGATCCGACATGCGGGAACGAACGGTCAGGCCCCTCAGGGTCTTGCCGTCCTCTTCCGTTCGCGTCGTTACAGACGGCTCGCCATCCGGCGCATGATATTCCCTGAACTCGCGCTTCACCATTTCTTCGATTTCATCGAGCCTTTTCCGGTCCTTCAGGTGAGCGGCCTCGAGACCCGGCTCGTCGGCCAGGAGCCTGATGACGCGTGGATCCATGCCCCGGCGGGCGAAGCGCTGAACCGCGGCTTCGGCCTCGGAGATTAACAGCATCAGCTTGCGCAGCTTTTCGCCTTTGGGGAAATTCCCGTTTGTCGCGGTCGCCGGCGTTCCGTTGGCCTCTCCGTGGATCTCCACGTCCTTGACGGCGGAGGAGATGATATAGTCCTCGAACGACTGATCGTCCTTGAGGTACATCTCGGCCTTGCCCTTCTTTACCTTGTAGAGTGGCGGCTGCGCGATGTAGAGGTGTTGCCCGGTAATAAGCTCGGGCATGTGGCGGTAGAAGAACGTGAGCAAGAGCGTCCTGATGTGCGAGCCGTCCACGTCGGCGTCCGTCATGATGACGATCTTGTGATAGCGGAGCTTGGCCAGGTCGAAATCCTCTCCGATGCCCGTGCCGATGGCGGTTATCATGGTGCGGATTTCTTCGTGGTTGAGCATCTTGTCGAGCCGCGCTTTCTCCACGTTCAGGATTTTTCCCTTGAGGGGCAGAATTGCTTGGAACGCCCTGTCCCTGCCCTGTTTGGCCGAGCCGCCAGCCGATTCGCCCTCCACCAGGTATAGCTCGCACAGGGAGGGGTCCCTCTCTGAACAATCCGCAAGCTTTCCTGGCAGGGAGCCGCTGTCGAGCGCGCCCTTTCTCCTAGTGAGGTCCCGCGCCTTGCGCGCGGCTTCTCTCGCTTGGGAAGCCTGGACGGCCTTGTCCACGATTCTCCTGGCGACGGTGGGGTTTTCCTCGAAGAAATTAGCCAGGTTCTCATTCATGACCTGCTCGACCAATCCTTTCATCTCGGAGTTCCCCAACTTGGCCTTGGTCTGACCCTCGAATTGCGGGTCGGGCAGCTTCACGCTCAAGACCGCCGTGAGGCCCTCGCGCACATCTTCGCCCGAGGGAGCAGGGTTGTTCTTGAGGAGCTTGCTCGTCGCGGCGTATCGGTTGATGGTTCTCGTTAGCGCGCTCCTGAAGCCAACGAGATGAGTTCCACCATCGGTCGTGTTTATATTATTAGCAAACGTCAGGAGGGTCTCATTGTATGCGTCGTTGTATTGAATGGAGACTTCGACGATGTTTCCCTCGCGCTCGCCCTTGATGTAGATGGGTTTCCTGTGGATGGCGTTTCTCGAGCGGTTCAAGTGTTCAACGAAAGAGACGATGCCGCCCTTATAGAAATACTCCTGCTTCTTTTCGTCTTCTCTTTTGTCCTCAAGTACTATCTTAAGGCCACTGTTCAGATAAGCCAGTTCTCTTAGTCGGCTTGCAAGGACGTCAAAGCTGAATTCCGTGGTCTCGAATATTTCCTCGTCCGGCATGAAAGTGATTGTCGTTCCGGTGTTTTTGGCCTTCCGCCCCCTTTTGAGTCTCGCTTTTGGAATTCCCCTGTCGAACTCTATCGTATAGACATATCCGTCTCTTCTGATCTCGGCCACCAGCCACGAGGAAAGGGCATTCACACAGGAGACGCCCACCCCATGCAATCCGCCCGAAACCTTATACGCACTGTTCTCGAACTTGCCGCCCGCGTGAAGCTTCGTTAAAACCACCTCGGCCGCGGAGACTTTCTCCGTCGGGTGTCTGTCCACGGGTATGCCGCGACCGTTGTCCGACACTCGCACCGATCCCTCTTCGTCGATCACGACACTCACCTTGTCACAGTGGCCAGCCATCGCCTCGTCCACACTATTATCTACCACCTCATACACGAGATGATGCAGGCCGCTCGGTCCCGTGCTGCCGATGTACATGGCGGGCCTTTTCCGCACCGCCTCCAATCCTTCGAGGATGCGGATATCCTTCGCCTTGTAGCTTGCCTCTGGCTTCTTGTTGGTGGTTCTCGCCATTTCCGTGTTGCCGCCTCTCTGGGCTGGAGGATTTTATTCTTTGCTTTCAACCATTGCGTCACGAACCAAAAAAGTTCTTCCGTCAATCTCGTTTTCTCTAATCCGTGGTTCCTCGGTCGACGTGATGAACGTCTGCGCGCCCAGGGAACCCAAGAACAACAACACCCTTTTATTTCTGCCCGCGTCGAGTTCCGAGCCCAAATCATCGAGCAATACTACGGGTGTCTCCCTTCTTCTTCTTTTGTATTCCCCCGCGTTCGCCGCTACCAGCAATATCGTAATGAGCCGCTGCTCCCCCTGGGAAGCGACGTCTTTCGCTCGGCGCCCATTCCACGACAAATGAAAATCATCGAGTTGCGGCCCCCAAAGCGTCGTCTTTCTCGCCATTTCCTCCCTTGCGAGTCTTTGTGCCGAAGCCTGCAAAGCATCTCTTATATCTTCCTCAGCGTCCTCGTCTTTCCCTGGGAGGCCTCCGGCTTCATACGACACAGAAACCCTGGATTCTCGCGTTTCTCCAAATAAATTCTCTAGGTGGCTCAGACGGTTTTTTAGAGAATGTATATATCTTTTTCTGCGGACGATAATGCGGGCGGCTTTCTCAATTAGTCGCTCTTGCCACACCTGAATCATAGCAGAATCGCCCCCATTTCTCAAAAGGTGATTCCTCTCTGAAAGTAGTTTCAAATACCCCCTGGAATCCTCTAGATGCTGTGGTTCGACGGCCGCTATTGCTTGATCGAAAAACCGTCTCCTTGCCGCTGGGCCCTCCTTGATTACTTGAGGTGTTTCGGGAAAAAAAACGATGACGTGCGAACTATCGAGATAGGGTACCAAACCCCGCAACTCCTGGCCGTCTTTCTTGTATTTTCTGTCGCGTCCATGGAACGCGGCCTCAAGCTGCGTTACCTTCGCGTTCTCCTCCGCGGTGAACACGCCGGACGCGTACATTCCTTTGCTGCCGTGCAACACCATTTTCTCTCTGGATATACGGCGAAAAGAACGCAGGTGCGAGAGATAATAAATGGCTTCGAGCAAATTCGTCTTGCCCGAGCCGTTGTCCCCGTAAATATAGTTGAATCCTGAATGCGGCCTGAATCGAAGGCTTCGGTAGTTCCTGAAGTTTTTAAGCGTCAGTTCGGAGAGGCGCAAAGGATATCCTTAGAGCCCAGCTTTTTTAGAGCTATATAAAATAAATAAAAGGTAGTGGTAGTAGAAACGAGGAAATTGTGAATAACAGGAGAAGGCGTTCAAAAAGAGGCGTTTGCTTGTTTGCAGAAGTGTGGATTCGATTGTGAGAAAAGAAAGATTTCGGGGGGTCTTTTCTCTGGACGGAGAGAAGAAGGGGGATGTCAACATGTTTATCCACAATCCTTTCCACTGGAGTTTCAGGACAAGTCTATCTTTCGCTCGAGTGTCTGGATGGTGGCGGAGAGAGATTGATCCGTTTTGATCAGCCCCTCGATCTTGTTGGTGGAGTGAATCACCGTAGAGTGATCCTTTCCGCCGAAGCGTCGGCCAATTTCTGTTGTCGAAGCGCGCGTGAGTTTTCTGGCGAGAAACATTGCTATCTGGCGGGGAACGGCGAAAGAGCGTGAGCGGTTTTTTGATTTAAGGTCGCTGACTCGTATCTGGAAGTGTTCCGCGACAATTTTCTGGATGTTGTCCACCGAAGAATTACGAGCGGGGTCGCGGATGATGCCCTGCAGAATTTCCTGTGCGACGGGCAGGTCTATCTCGATGTCGTGCAAGGAGGCGTGGATGCTTAGTTTGATCAGGCAACCCTCGAGTTCACGGACATTGGAGCGGACCTTTTCGGCAATGTAGTGGGCGACCTCGCGAACCAGAGAGAGGCCCTGTTCGCTCGCCTTTTTTTGTAAGATGGCTACTTTGGTTTCGAAGTCAGGTGCACCGATGTCCGCGATCATCCCTGAAATAAAGCGCGACCTGAGGCGGTCCTCTAGACCCGAGGTATCTTTGGGCATTTTATCGCTCGTGATAACGACTTGCTTTCTTCCCTCATGTAAGGCGTCAAAGGTGAAGAAGAACTCTTCCATCGTGCGTTCTTTTCCGGCAATAAACTGAATATCGTCCACCATCAGAATATCTACTTTTCTGTATTTGCTCCGGAAAGCCGCCATCTGGTTTTGCCTGATCGAGGTGATGAGGTCGTTCGTAAAGCTTTCGGAAGAGGTATAAAAAATGCGCGCGCTCGGGCGTTGTTCGAGAACGCGGTGGGCAATAGCGTGCATCAGGTGGGTTTTGCCGAGCCCAACCCCTCCGTATATAAAAAGCGGATTGAGAGCTATTCCCATTCCGTCCGCCAGACGAAGGCTGCAGGCGTGGGCGAATTCGTTAGAACTGCCTACCACGAAGTTTTCGAAACGGTATCTTGGGTTCAGGAAATCCGGTTTCACGGGTGGAGCAACGGATTCTTTCGGAAACGTGGACTTTTCCTCGGCCGGCGTCATTTCGGCGGGCGGAGGTGGACGGTTCGATCCGTTGTTCGTCCCTTCACCCACCGAGAGGGTTAGCACAATGTTCGGCCCTGCCTCTTGTTTTAGGATGTCCGTGATAATTCCCCAGTAACGCGAGCGCAGAGTGCCCGCCGTGAATGGATCGGGGGCCTGAATTGCCAGGGAAGAATCGCTGGTGCTGAGTTCCTTGATGCCGGCGAACCAGCGAGTGAACGTCTGGGAGGAAACTTCTTGTTTGATTTTTTCCGTGCATCGCTGCCAAAGGG
Source organism: Nitrospinota bacterium (assembly GCA_028820795.1). Lineage (GTDB taxonomy): Bacteria > UBA8248 > UBA8248 > UBA8248 > UBA8248 > Bin107. Next base: position 6,046 of record JAPPHK010000237.1, read on the forward strand.
TCGTCATTCTGTATACCAATATGCAACACTCATCGCGTTGCACAGGGCCTTTGTGCGACGCGACAGCAATATTTTCCACAAAGCGAGATGAGGGCTGACCCAACAGTGAATTTTTCCACAATTGTCCGGCATTGGCAAGCGCTTTTCCACAAAAACACTGCATTCTCCCAGGTTTTTTTGAACAAACGAATAGCGCGCATGTCATATGGCAAGAATTTTTATTGTATGAAGAATTCCGACTGCAGAACCAGTGCTGCTCGCAGGGGCTCCTCGACTTTACAGGTACCCACAACGAGAGCTTCTTGACAATCGGGTTTTAGGTGGCTACTTTACGCTCGGTTTCGCGTGAAGCCCCCCTTCATTATTATGTGGCGGGTTGAAATGAACTGTCCAGGGGCCGGCAGACGGAGTATTTGGTGAAACGAACTTATCAGCCAAACAGAAGAAAAAGAGCGAAGACGCATGGTTTTCGTCGCCGGATGAAGACCACCGGCGGACGCGCGATCATAAGGCGCCGTCGGGCCAAGGGCCGAAAGCGCCTGGGCGTTTCCGCCTAGACGGCGCACCGGACTTACCGACCCTCGGCCGGAAAGGTACGGGCATGGACGAGAGCTTCCCGCCGGAGCGGCGAATCCGCAAGGGGAGCGAGTTCGCCGCCGTTCTCAGAAAAGGACGCAAGCGCAGGTGTCCGTATTTCACGTTGCATATCCTGCCTACTGCTTTGCGGGACCGCGCGCGACTCGGCATTATCGCGTCGCGCCGGGTGGGCGGCGCCGTTCAGAGGAATCGCGCCAAGCGGCTTCTCCGCGAGGCGTTTCGGCGTTACCGCGCTCAACTCCCTGCGGGGGTGGACCTTGTGGCCGTGGCGAGGAACTCTATCGCCAGGGCGAGGCTAGAGGATGTTGAAAGAGCGTTACGCAACGCTTTCGGTGGAAAAGCGAACTCCTGAAAAAGAGATCGGCCCCATCTCACGGGCGATCTGTGTTCTGGTGACGGTTCTGGTTCGGGGGTATCAACTCGTTTTGTCTCCCGTGATGCCGGGCAGTTGCCGCTTTTCACCCTCTTGTTCTCATTACGCTCTCGAGGCGTTTCGACGCCACGCGCCCGTGCGGGCCTTCTGGCTCACCGTGCGCCGCATCGGGCGTTGCCATCCATTTCACCCGGGGGGAAACGATCCGGTTCCCTGAGGGGTCCGGCGGAGGCGCTTCACATTATGGAACGAAACGCGATTCTCGCCGCCGTCTTGTCGATGGCGATACTGATCGGCTGGCAATATCTCGTCGTGAAGCCGATGGAAGAAGAGCAGGCCCAAAAACAAAAAGCGGCCAAGGCGCAAAAGGCGGCCCAGAACAAGGGGCGAACGAGCGCCGCGAGTGCGCCGCTCGAGGCACAACCTCCCGTCGCTCAACAGCCGGCCGCGTCCTCTGCTCCCTCCGCGCCGACACAGGCCGCGCCGGGGCAGCGTATAAGGGTGGATGTGGGCGACGCGATATACGAGTTGACCAACCGGGGCGCGGGCTTTTTGTCCGCGCGCCTTCTGAAGTATAAACAGGGCGAGAAGAACTTCGTTCAACTCGTACCCCCGGGACGTCCGGACGTACGGCCCCTGTTCTTCTGGGGTGGCAAGACGGCGCAGCGACTCAACGAGGCCTCCTATCAGGTTGAGGGCGGCGACCTCTCGCTATCGAAGGCGAATCCCGAGGGAACGGTTCGCTTCTTGTACCGTGGATCCGACGGCCTTTCGGCGGAAAAAACGCTCACCTTCCGCTACAACGAATACAACATTCGCACGAGTATCCGCGTTAGTCGTCCCTCTGGGACGGAGGCTCTGGGAATCGTCTGGGGGCCGCGCGTGGGAGGAAGTGACGGCAATACTTATGGCGGCGTCATCGAGGGGCCGATGAGCTTCGTGAACAACGAGCTCGAATACGATTATCCCGAGGAAGCTAAGCCTGTCACCCACGGCGAGAGCCTCAAGTGGACTTCGCTCCAGTCGAAGCACTTCATCGCGGCGCTCATCCCCCGGGGCGGGGCGGGCGGAGCAGAGGTTCGACTCCTCTCCAAAACGGACGCCCTCAGCGAGTACGCAGCCATCGTACCCTTCTCGCGAGGGAGGGACGTCGATGCGGCCTTCGATGTCTACGTGGGGCCCAAGGCGGTGGATCATCTCGAAAGGCTCAAGGTAAACCTCGAGGATTCCCTGGACTACGGTATGTTCTCGTTCATCGCCAAGCCTCTCATGTCGATTCTGCGCTTTTTCCACGGATTCGTGGGCAACTGGGGCGTGGCCATCATCCTTCTGACCATCGTGGTGAAGATCATCTTCTATCCCCTCACTCACGTCAGCATGCGCAACATGAAGGAGATGCAGAAACTCCAGCCGCGCATCACGCAGCTTCGCGAGATTTACAAGGACGACAAGAACAGGCTCAACGAGCAGACCATGGCCTTGTATAAAGAACACAAGGTCAACCCGATGATGGGCTGTCTGCCCATGCTGATACAGATTCCAGTCTTCTTCGGGCTGTACGAAGCGCTTCTGGTCTCTATCGAGTTGCGTAACGCGCCCTTTTTCGGCTGGGTGCAAGACCTCTCGGTGCAGGATCCCTACCACGTGTATACAATACTCATGGGCGCGTCGATGTTCTTGCAGCAGAAGATGACGCCCACTGCCGGCGACCCCACCCAGGCGAAGATGATGATGTTCATGCCCATCATCTTCACGGGCATGTTCATCTTTTATCCCGTGCCCGTGGGGCTGGTGATCTACTGGCTGGTGAACAACCTGCTCTCCATCGCGCAGCAGTTCTATGTGAACCGCTCCGTGCAGCCGCCCAAGCTGGCCGAGGAGAATTGACGCGGAAAATGCTCTTGCGATTCCTGAACCAACCCGGCTGGCCCGCCAGGCAATGTGCTCCTCGGAAGTCCGGGAGACGAGAAAATGAATTTTAGTGGCGATGGCTGGCCCGACAGCGGAACGGAAGGACCAGGCTTTCATTACTTCCCTCCGGGCGAGAATCCCGACCTGACGCCCTTCGCGGAGATGTCGGGCCGCGCGCTAAGGCGCGTCATCGAGCGCATGGATCCCGAGATCCTCGTTCTGGCGCTTCGCGATGCAGACGCGCGCGTGGTTGAGCGTGTGCTCAGAAACGTCTCTTCCAAGAATGCGGTCCACATGCGCGAGGAAATCGAGCGCGCAGGCCCGGAGAAGAGCGAACGGAGCATTGAGGCTCGCCAGATGTTGATGCAGACTGCCTATGCATTGAAAAACCACGGTGATATTACGTTCGACGGTCCCGCCGACGACACCATTCCCCCGCTGGATCAGGTGCTCGAAGGAGGGCTCGCCGCGTTTCACTCCTCCGAGAGCAAGGCCGAGCACGCCGTATCGCTCATTGTCGCTCTGGCCGCGCGGGCGGAGCAGCACGGGCTGCTCTCCCTCGAGCCGGCCCTCGAGAGAAGCCCGGACGGGATTTTCTCCACCGGCTTGCGGATGCTGGTGGACCAGGCGCCCTGGGATGATGCCGAGATCATTCTCGCCCGGCAGATCGAGTCCTCCCTTGGCGCGACAGAACGAAACAAGGAGGTCGCCATCGAAGGCGCGCTGGCGATTCTCGAGGGGGTGAACGAAGATCGCGCACGGGCGCGACTCGTCGCTTTCCTGCCCGAGGGAGAGGCGGATTACGAACGTCTTCCCGGTGTTCGGTTTTCTCCCTCGGCCCAGACCACGGTCGACATCATAAGCCTGTGCGTGGAACTCGCAGGTCTGGCCTCTCGCGATGAGGGCGGCGCGATTGCGGAGCGCCTCGAGTGGATTCAGGAGCCCCTCCTCAAAACGGGGCTCAAGTGGGCGCTAGAGGGAGCCTCGATAGAAGACGTCGAAAGGCTTCTCAGCCGAAAGGGGCAGACGCGTCTCGACAGGGAGCGCAGAAAGCTCGAGTGCCTGGCGGAGGGCTTCATGCTCATCAGGGAAGGTCACCCCGAGGACTTCATCCGTGAGGCGCTCGGCGGTTATCTTGAGGATGAAGCTTGAGCGAGACGGCCGCACGAAAGCCGTGGACGCTTCCTGTCCGCAACCGCCACCTCCTGCTCACCAGGGGAAGGCGTCGTGCCATGCCGCCCGTTAAAACGCTGCGCGCTTTGGGTCTTAAGCGCGGCATGTGTTTCCTGGACGTCGGCTGCGGCCCCGGATATTTCGCAATACCCGCCTGCGGTGTCGTGGGAAAACATGGGCGCGTGCTCGCTTGCGACGTCTCGCCTATGATGATCACCGAACTTCGGGCGGGAGCCAAAGAGCGCGGCTACGCCAACATGACCGCGAAACGAAATCGAGGTTACCGGATTCCCTTTCCCGACGCGTGTGCGGACTTCGTTCTCATCGCGTTCGTACTTCACGGTGTGGCTGAAATCCAGCGCCTGCTGGCCGAATCAAGGCGCGCGATGAAAAATGGCGCCGCTATTACACTAATCGACTGGCATAAGAAACCCATGGATATGGGGCCGCCCCTTGAAGCGCGCCTCGAACCCGAAGAGCTCGTAAGTGAATTGCGCCAGGCGGGTTTTCGTAAAGCCCGGTGGTGGGATTTCGACGGAAACACCTATTTCGCCTCCGCGCTGGCGCCTGGCGGCTGTCAAGGGAGAGGCGATGCGCTATAATCCGGACATCATCGGCGTGAAAGAAGGCGGCGTGAGGCGATGAGCGGCCCGGGCGTTATGTCGGGAGGAGAAAGATGCACCCACAGAGGGGTTTCCTCGTTCTGGCGGTAGCGCTCGCGCTCATGCTGAACAACCTGTATTTCGCTGTCAGCCCCAAGTCGGCCAAAGCGGTTTTTCATTGGCTCGACGCCGCCGTCATCGCCGCCCTGGTGTTCATTCTGATCACGAACATTCGCGGCTTGATGGGAGGCGAAGCCGCCCGGCACCGGGTCGTTGCGGCGATAGCGGGCGGCGTACTGGTGAATTTCTACGCCTACAACTATCTGGCCAAGATGGCGGGGAGCGGGCTGGAGAGCGGCGCCTTGTGGCTGGCGCTGGTTCCTTTCACGGTTACCCTGCTTGCCTGTGAAGGGTTTTTGATGATTCGCGCGTCCAGGCAGAAGCCTTAGAAGGGCGCGGGCCTCGGACGGGAGCAGACGGCAGAAGAGATGGAACAGACATCATCTGTAAAAGGGCACGTGGCGCTCGTGACGGCGGGCGCGGTGGGCATCGGCGAAGCGATAGCCGAGCGGCTGGCGTTTGAGGGCGCGCGAGTCGTTTTGTTGGATCTCGACCAGACGCTGGGCGAGGCGACCGCGCAACGGATACGCGACAGGGGCGGCGAGGCCCGCTTCATCAATACCGACGTCACCTCGGCGAGCGAGGTGAAAGCTGCCGTGGCCGAGGCGCTGAACGAGTGGGCGCGTATCGATATTCTGGCGAACTGCGCAGGCGGCTTCGTGGAGAATCCGCCCATCGAAGACCTGGATGAGGCGCAGTGGCGCCGCGTCGTGGACTTAAACCTCAAGAGCGCCTACCTGTGCGCGCGCGAGGTTTCGCCCGTCATGAAAAACAGACGCTATGGCCGCATTGTGAACATCTCCTCCCAGGCGGGCCGCGACTCCGTTATCGAAACGGGCCTCGCCTACGGTGCGGCCAAGGCGGGCTTGTTCGGCTTTGGCAGACGGCTGGCCGTGGAACTCGCGCCCCACGGCGTCACCGTGAACACGATAGCCCCCGGTGTGGTGCTCACCCCGAGGACGGCCGTGGTCCATAAGGACAGACTGCCCGAGATAATCGCTAAAATACCAGTGGGCCGCGTGGCGGACGCCGCGGACATCGCCGACGCCGTGTGGTATCTCGCCAGACCCGAAGCGCGCTACGTGACGGGCGTGACGCTCGACGTCAACGGCGGAAGATACGTCCACTAGAAAGGGCACCAGAGTGCATGAGCGATCTTCAATAAAGGACCACGTCGCCATTGTCACCGGCGCCACCGACGGCATCGGCCTGGCTACGGCGATACGCTTCGCGGATGAGGGCGCGAAAGTGGCCATCATGGGGCGCGACCCCGAGCGTGGTTCTGCTGCGCTCGCATCGGTGACGGCGCACGGCGACGCCATATACGTCCAGGGAGACGCCGCGAAGAAAGAAGACGTCGACCTTCTTTTCGCGCGGACGCTCGGCACGTGGGGCCGCCTAGACGTTCTGGTGAACTGCGCAGGTGGTTTCGTGGATGTGTCCGACATCGAGGGCCTCGACGAGGCGGAGTGGGAAAAGATTGTGGACTGGAATCTGACGAGCTGTTTCCTCGCCACCCGGGCGGCGACGGCTCCCATGAAAGAGCGGGGCTATGGCCGCATCGTAAACGTCTCCTCCATCTCCGGGCGCGACGCCCTGGCGAACGTCTCGCTGGTCTACAGCGCCGCGAAATCCGCCATGCAGGGCTTCACCCGTAGACTCTCGGTGGAGCTCGCGCCCCACGGCGTCACGGTAAACACCGTGGCCCCGGGCGTGACACTCACCAAGCGCTTTCGACTCATCCATCAGGAGCGCGTGCCGGAGATAGTGGCGAACCTGCCCGTGGGCTTCGGCGGGGAGCCCGAGGACATCGCCGACGCGATCTGGTATTTCTCCACCCCCGGTTCGGGCTACGTCACGGGCGCTACCATCGACGTAAACGGCGGCCAATACGTGAACTAACGGGCCTTCAATAATTTCGGCCCGGAACACCTTAAAATTCCGAGTTTCCGCAGATTCGTGATATTATCTCAAGGCTTGAGGGTTAAAGCCGTCTAGACACCAGAGGAGTTACGCAAATGCGACGTTCCCTGCTCATGATTGGTATAGTCCTGATCGCCGCTGTCCTGGTTTTGCCGCAGGCCGCGCTCGCCCTGGAAGGATGGAAAGCCTATGACGCCAAGGCGTTCGCCCAGGCCCAAAAGGACGGCAAGACGATTTTCGTGGTCGTTCACACCGACTGGTGAGGGACCTGCAGGCAGCAGGTGCCGCTGCTTCAGTCCCTGGTGAAAGAGAAGAAGTTCGTAAACGCCGCCGCGTTCGAGGTGGACTTCGACACCCAGCGCGATTTCGTGAAGTCGCACAGCGTTCGCTGGCAGTCGACGATCGTCGTTTTCAAGGGCGCACAGGAGAAGGGCCGCTCGACGGGCGACGTTGATATTGCGAGCATCCGGAGCCTAATGGAGCGCGCGTTGTAGAACGAGCGATTCCGGCGCATCAAGGGCCCGACCCGGCGGGCTTTTCGCGGTTTTATCCAAGCGGCGAGACGGCCACCTCTCCGTCCTTGACGGACAACTCTGTTCCGTAGGGAGCGGAGAGTTTCCGCATCATGTCCACTATCTCACGCCCCTCGCCGCGCTTCGGCGAAAGCAACCGGGGCGCGCCGCCCACGCCGCAGCGGCAGGGGATCAGGTGCAGGTCGCTCAGTCCTTTCTCTCCCATTTTCCCTCCCAGCAGAAATGTCTGAAGCGTCGCCTCTGTGAAGAAAGGTTCGACCTCGTCGAAAATCAGATTCCCGGTGCAGTGGACGATGGGCTGGCCTTTATAGAACTCGATGGCGGAGAGCACGTGCTGATGTCCGCCGAAGACGGCACATGCGCCCGCGTCGATCGCCGCTTGGCCAATTTCTCTTTGATGCTCGTGCACCTCGTGGCGCATGCTCGCTCCCCAGTGCTGGTAGACGAAAACGAGGTCGGTCCGCCGCTTTAGGTTTCGGATGTCCCTCTTCATGCGCGCGAGATCCTCCGTCACCGCCCAGGAGTGAATGATGGGCTCGGATGCGGGGTATTCATCGAGATTCCTAAGCGGCGTATAGGATGTCTTGACGCGCAGCGGGTTCACGCCGGGCTCTCCGGAGTCGGCCGCGTGGCCCTGCGGCAGCACGGATGAATAGGCGAGAAGGCCGATTATCAGTCCGCCGCGCTCGATCACAACAGGAGACATCGCTTCTTCCAGATCCAGTCCCGCACCAGTGAAAGGGATCCTCGCGCGGCGCAGCGTAACCATGGTCTCCTCGAGTGAGGGAACCCCGAAATCGAGCAGATGGTTGTTCGCGATCCCCACCGCGTCGAAGCCGGCATCCACGAGTCCCGCTACGAGCGAGGGGTGTCCCCTGTGCTTGGTCGCTTTTCCTTTCATCAGTTCTCCGCGCGTCGAGAGCGCGTTCTCTAAGTTCGCGAAAGAAAAATCAGCGTCGCGAAACAGTTTTCCCGGGCGGCCGAACATCCCCTTGGCCGAATTCCTGTCCGGCGCGATGTCACCTCCCGTGAGAAAGGAAGCGGTTTTTTGCGGATGCTTATTGCTCATTGGCGAGTCCTCTTTGTGCATGAGTAGCGGTTGATGACACATACTCCCGAAAACCGACCTCTCTCAACTCAGAGGCGGCGCGCTCGGGAGCCACTTCGTTGATGTATGCGCCCAAGCCCGTCTCCAGGCCCGCGAGAGGGGTGAGGCGCGGGAACAACTCGATATGCCAGCGATGCGCCAGGAGGCTTTCGTCCGGCCCTTTCGCCGCCAGCAGGAAAGAAAGGTTGACGGGCGGATCGTGGAGAAACTCCTTGTAGCGCTTCAGGGTTCGCGCCAGTGCGGCTCCGACGGCGGCGATCGTCTCTGGTGCGCTCTTCGTGAACGAAGCCTCCGTCGGCCAGGGAGCGATGTGTGTGAGATAGGGAAATCGCGACGCCCACGGACAGAAGACGACGGCGCCCTCATCTCCCGCCTCCACCATACGCACTTCTTGTGCGCGCTCCGCCTCGATGATGTGATCCAGGAGCGCAAACTTCCGCTCTTGATAAAAAGCGAATTCTTTCTCCCGCTTCTTCCCGGTGCTGTCCGTCTCGACCGGAAGGGCGAGTATCTGGAAATGCGAGTGGAGGATGGACGCGCCCCCCATCGCGCCGTGGTTCTTGAAGGCGAAGGCGAAGCGGACGCCGGGCGTTCCGATGAACGCGCGCGCCCTCTCCTGCAGCAGGCCCAGGACGCCTGCCGCATGCACTTCGCCGAGAACGGCCAGGCCTTTCGTGTGGCGGGGTGAATCGACGAGCACTTCGTGGCGTCCGCCGCCTGCAAGGGACGTGAAAACACCCTCTCCATCGCGTTCGAGCGCCCCGCTCCCCGTTGCAGGGTACTTGTTCGGAACGCAGCGCGCGCGCCAGCCTGGCGCGTTCTCCTCACCTGCTTCCCTGATGGCGGCGACCTCTGGCGGCGTCAGGCTCTCGTTGCCCGGACAAAAAGGACATGCCGGGTCCTCATCTTCAGGCGTGGCGTTCGCATAATGCGCCGGATGGGGCCGCTCGCGCCTGCCCGGCGCGATGAGCGTCCATTCGCCGCGATGCGGGTCGTATCTCGTCTCGGGCATGAGCGCCTCGCTTTTTTCTGGATAAAAACGCCGGAACAATGTAGCATGAACGATAATTTCGGGGCGAGAAATTATTGACGATGCGCGGCAGAACCTCGCTGAGGCCGAAAACAAACTATTTCGGCCGAAAACGGGATGTTCGCTCCTGTCCCGGAATACGTGAGGTTTGCGTTTTCCAGCGGCCCTGCATTACACTTTGAACACTTGGAACATGACACGGCGGCGCGAAGCCGCGACAGACTCAGCCTTCATGCTAACCAACAGGGGCCTTGGGAGAGGGAATTGGACCCTCTCTTGCGAGGAGGCCCCCGGTCTATTCTTCGAACCTACCGAAGCGCGCGACACGAACAGGGAGGCCCGCCATGAAAACCAGAGTTCTTCTTATTTTCGTTTTGACTATTGCTATAGGGGCGTCAGCGCTTTTGTCCCTCCCGAGCCGGGCGGACGCCGCCTGCCAGGTCCGCATCGGCGACCTGAACTGGGACAGCGCCAACTTTCACGATCAGGTGGCCGCCTTCATCCTGGAACACGGCTACGGCTGCCGGGTGAGGCTCATATACGGCGGCACGCTGCCGATCATGACGGCCCACTACGAGGGCAAGAACGACATTATCATGGAGCTTTGGTACGACAACGTGAAGGCGCAGTATGACCCCGCCATGAAGAGCGGCAAGGTCAAGCAGGTGGGGATCAACACGCCCGACAGCATACAGGGCTGGTTCATCCCGCGCTTCGTCCAGAAGGCGAATCCCGGCCTCAAATCGGTCTTCGACCTGCCCAAGTACAAGCACCTCTTCAAGGACCCCGAAGAGCCCTCCAAGGGCCGGTTCGTGAACTGCATCCCCGGCTGGTCGTGCGAGGTCATCAACACGGTGAAGCTGCGCGCCTACGGACTGGAGGAGCACTTCACCAACTTCCGGCCCGGCTCGGGCGGTGCGCTCGCGGCGGCCATCAAGGGCGCTTATCTCAAGAAAAAGCCGGTGCTCGCCTATTACTGGGCGCCGACGCCGCTCCTGGGGCAGCTCGACCTCGTTCAGCTCGAAGAGCCTGCATGGAACGAGGCCGACTGGAATGTTGTGGTGAAGCACATGGACGCGCTCAAGAAGGGCGGAATGGAGGCCTTGGGCAATCCCAAGAAGGCGACGGCCTACCGGACGGCGGAGCTGCCCAAGTCGGTCACCACGAAGTTCGCGGCCAAACACCCCGAGATAGTCGCCTTCATCGAGAAATACACGCTACCATCAAAAGAAGTCTCGAAGATGCTGGCCTATCTCGAGAAAGAAGCCAGCGGCGACGCGAAGGCCACCGCGATCCATTTCTTGAAGACCAACAAGGTCTGGAAGAAGTGGGTTCCGGCCGATGTCGCGAAAAAGGTCGAGGCGGCGCTCAAATCGGCTTGATTCGCGCCTGCGCGATGTTTTTTTCTCGTGAAGCAGCGTCTGGTCCCGGGGAGGTCCGCCGATGATGAAGTTTTTCCGCGGATTGTTCCCCGAGTGGGCGGTCGAGTGGCCCAAGGGCCTGAATCTGCCGCTCAACAGGTGGACCAACGATTTCGTCGAATGGCTGGTCTCCGAGTACGGGGTCGTTTTCGAGACCGCCTCGGACGCCGTTCTCGTTCTACTGGTCGGTCTCGAGCGCTTTTTGCGCGATCTGCCCTGGCTCGTCGTCTTCGTGG
>JAPPHK010000085.1 GCA_028820795.1 Nitrospinota bacterium
CGGTGAAGAACATCGAGCGGTAATCGGCGTGCAGGTCGCTCATCATCGCGCCCGCTGCGGAGAGCGCCGCGCCCACCTCGGGAATGACGAGGCCCTGGCAGCCGAGGCGTTTGGCGATGGCGACCGAGTTCAAGCCCGCCGCGCCGCCTCCGCCTATCAAGACCGCGCCCCTGGGGTCGATGCCCTGGTGGATGGTGATCTCCTCGATGGCGCCCACCATGTTCTCCGTCGCGAGTCTCAGGATGGCCGAGGCAGCCTCCTGGAGAGAGAGTCCCAGCGGTTCGGCCACGTCTTTGGTGATGGTCTTCTCGGCTTCAGAGGTGTTGAGCGTCATCGCGCCGCCCAGGAAATAGTCCGGGTCGATGTGGCCCAGCACGAGCGAGGCGTCCGTGAGTGTCGGACGCGTCCCGCCCCGGCCGTAGCAGGCGGGCCCGGGCTCCGCGCCCGCGCTCTGCGGCCCCACGTGGAGGAGTCCGCCCTCGTCCACCCAGGCGATGCTCCCCCCGCCCGCGCCGATGCTCTTCACATCCACCGAGGGGAATCCCAGAATGTGGCCCCGGTAGCGCTGGCCGAGCCAGGTTTCGGGCGACATGGGTATCTCGCCCCTGCGCACGAGGCTCACGTCGTAGGTGGTGCCGCCGGTGTCGGCCACTATCGCCGTCGCTGCCCTGGCGTCGGCGCGCGAGAAGTGCCTGCCCGCGATGGGCGCCATCGACGGCCCCGAACCCACTGAGTGGATGGGCGCATCTGCCAGTTCGTCGGCGTCCATCACGCCGCCCTTGGAAGTCAGCATCAAGAGCCTTCCGCCGAAGCCCGCCGTCTTGAGCCTTTCCTGCAGCCCGCCGATGTAGCGCGACATCAGGGGTTTCAAGGATGCGTCGATGCAGGTGGAAGACGCCCTGCGGTATTCGCGCAGGATCGGGTTCAGAACGTGGGACAGGGTGTAGGGAACGCCCTTCAAGTGTTTTTTCAGCAATCGTCCCACGCCGATCTCATGCGCTGCGTTCACGGTGGACCACAGCAGGGAGACGGCCACCGCCTCCACCTCTTTTTCCTTGAGTTCTTCGATAATTTCGAGAACGCCCGCCTCATCGAGCGGTTCGTACACGCCCCCGTCCGCGCCGATGCGCTCGGGCACCTCGTAGGTGAGCGCGCGCGGGATGTAGGGCTTGGGAAACGGCACCAGGAAGTTGAACGGCTCCATGCGCCCGCCCTCGCGGAGCACGAGGATGTCGGGGTGGCCCTTCGTGGTGAGAAAGGCGGTCTTCGCGGTGTTTCCCGTCACGATGGCGTTCGTTGCGTGGGTGGTGCCGTGGATGAAGAGTTCGCCCTGGGCGAGGAGTTCTTCGGTGCTCGTCGAGAGCGCAACGGCGGCCGACTCGATTGCCGCAAGAATGCCCTCCACCGGGTCCTGGGGGGTCGTGGGGGCCTTGAACATGTGGAGGCGGCCCCGGTTGTCCTCAAGCACCAGATCAGTGAAGGTCCCGCCCGTATCGACCGCGAATCGCATTCCTCGCCTCCCGCCGTCAACCGCGCTCGCTCCATGACCCGCGCGGATGAGGTAATTGAATCGCTATCTGCGAATGGGTGATGTTTTCAGGCGCAATATATCATCCCCTGGGCGGTGGGATGCAAGAAGGACGCAGGTGAAAATCCTTCATCACGCATCGCGCACGTGCGCGTAGTAGCGGGCGAGGCGATCGGCGGAGACCCCCAGCGCGAAGAGGATGCTCAGCCCCCACCAGATGATGAGGCACTTGGGCTTGCCCCATGCGTCGATGCGACGCCCGCTCGTGACGACGGGCGTTTCGATGACGGCCACCCGCCCGAACGCGCGCATCCGCCTGCTTAAATCCCAATCCTCGAACAGGGGCATATCGGCATAGCCGCCCATGCGCTCGAAGACCTCGCGCCTGATGAAGATGCACTGATCGCCGAAGAAGAGTTTGGCCGTCTTCGCGCGCGTATTGGCGCTGAAGCTGATGAAGCGGCTGAAACGGTCCTCTCTGTCGAAGCTGTGGCGAAAGCCCCCGCCCGCCACGTCGCCCGCACGCATGACGTCCTCGATATCCCTCAAGGCCCCTGCGGGCAGCCTGGTGTCGCAGTGTAGGAACAAAATCGTCTCGCCCTCCGCTCGGGCCGCGCCTGCGTTCATCTGGCGCGCGCGGCCGGGTTCCGACTCGATGACAAGAGCGCTCTCGCCCGCTACGGTGTGTGTGTCGTCGGTGCTGCCGCCGTCGGCGAGGATGATCTGTTTCTCCCCGGACTGGGCGTCGAGCATCTCGAACATGGCGGGCAGCCGCGGCGCTTCGTCCAGCACGGGCACGACGATGGAGATCATCGCTCAATCCTTCTTCGGAACCTGTCTTTTCTAAAATAGCGCGGGGGCGAAACATTCCCCGGGCTGTGCTATGATGTCCCATGCGAAGCCATCCGATGAACCCTAACCATTGGAACGGCCAATGTCGATAAGGCGCATTCGCTTGTCCCAACTCCTTGCCACTCGCGCAGGCGGCATCCGGCGCGTAAAGCATCTTACGATATGTCTCACCCTTATGGCTGCGGTGTTCTGCGCAAGCCTCGTCTTTCCGCTCTCGAACGATCAGGAAGAGGCAATCGCCCTCCTGTATGAGGTCATGGAGAAAGTGGAAGATAGTTATGCGCGCACGCCCGATTTCAGAAAAATGTACGTCGCGGGCTTAGAGGGCCTCAAGAAAAGCGCGGGCGAGGGGCGCTTCGAGTTCGAGGAGAAGGCGGGAGACGAGGTTCTTCTCAAAGCGGGGGAAAAGGAATTGCTCGTTCGCCTGCGGGGAGACACCGATGGCGGCTTGGGCGGGTTCGAGCGCGCCTATCGGTTCGCAATGGGAAACGCCGAGGATTCCGAGAAGAAAAAAAAGGGCGGGCTGCACGTCATGTACGCCGCGCTTTCATCCATGCTGCGTGCCCTGGATCCTTACAGCGCGTTCGTCACACCCGAGGCCTACAGGCAGATGCGGGTGGAGCACACGGGCCGTTACGGCGGGGTGGGCGTCATCATCACGGTTCGGGACAAGAAACTCACCGTCATATCGCCTATCGAGGATACGCCCGCTCATCGAGCGGGTCTCAAGTCCGAAGACGTGATTCTGGAAATCGACGGCGCGTCCACGGCGGACATGCCGCTGTCCGATGTGGTGCGCCGCATGAGAGGACCCGCGGGAAAGACGGTGGATTTGTTGATTTCGCGCGCCAGTTGGCCAGAGCCCCGCAAGGTGACGTTGCGCCGGGCCATCATCAGTATTCGAAGCGTGAAGACCGAGGTGAAAGAGGGCGGGATCGGCTATCTGCGGGTCACGGCCTTTCATGGACGCACCACGCGAGAGCTGGACGTGGGTCTGAACGAGTTGATAAGCAAGAAGGTGCGGGGAATCGTTCTGGACCTGCGCGACAACCCCGGAGGTTTTCTCCGTCAGTCCGTCCGGGTCTCCGAACGATTTCTGCCCGATGGAAGCATGGTCGTTTTCACCCGGGGGCGGAGACGCAGCGAGACGGTGTATTTCCGCTCTCGCGGCAGCGGCGTATGGGTGGGAAAGCCACTTATCGTGCTGATCAACAAGGGCAGCGCGAGCGCCTCCGAAATCGTAGCCGGCGCCTTACAAGATCTGGACCGCGCCCTGATCATCGGGAGGACCAGTTTTGGCAAAGGCTCTGTTCAGGCCATCATTCCCACGAGGGGTAAGGCGGCGGTCCGGCTGACGACGTCGAAATACTACACCCCGCTCGGTCGCCTGATTCACGAGAAAGGCATTCAGCCCGACGTCGAGGCGGGCTCTCAACCGCTCACCAAAAAAGAGATTAGCGAGCGAAGGAGAGAAATGAAATCTTCGCTTTACAAGAAAGAGAAGACCGATGAGAAAAAAATAGACGCCGTCCTCGAACTGGCGATGACCGTTTTGAAGGACGCCAGGAGCGCGGACGTGGAAGCGCTTCGCCGGGCGGCCCTTCATGCGCAACGCCTGATGCGAAGCGCGGAAGCGGTATCCTCCGCAGCTTCTCCCTGAAATCCCTCGCACTCCCCGTCGGAAGAAAGAAGTCGTCTTTACGCGTTACTGTGTGAAGGCGGCGATGGTCCCCACCGCAGCGGCAAGTCCCAGGAATTTTCTCACCGTCATCTTCTCGGACAGCCGCCAGGTGGCCAGGATCGTGGTCACGATGAAGCTCAACTGCACGATCGGAGAGACGATGGTGGCCTCACCCTCCTGGAATGCGGCCAGCAGCGAGGTGTTCCCGAATATGAAGCAGATGGCGGTCGCGAGTCCGTGCGCCCAGCCTTTTTTGGAGAATTTCGGCCCCCCCTGCACGGCGAACGAGTAGATGTACGCGGTGGTGATGAAGAAAACCGCCTGGCTGTGCAAAAACATGATCGGCGACACGCCGCCCGACACGCCGAGCTTGTAGATGAAGTTTACGAGGCCGACGGCCACCATCGCCACGACGGCCCACAGGACGGAGGCGAGCTTGTCGGCGGAGAAGCTCCCCCGGTGAAAGTCCGAGAACAGGAAAATGGCGCAGCCGGTGAGAACCAGCCCCAGGATTTTGGGGAGCGTGATGGATTCACCCAGAAACCAGACCGCGAGCATGGCGGTGACGACGAAGCTCATCCGGTAGATGGGCGTGCTGGCGCTCGTCTCTCCGAGCCCCACGCTTCTCATGAAGCTCCAAAAGCCGATAAACGTGAAAAAAGCGGCGCCGATGCCCCAGAAGGCGGGGGGCGTCCAGGCGTAGCTTCCGTCGAGTTGCGCCCAGACCCACGTAATGGGAACGACGATGCTCGACTGCGAAGCCGTAATCGTGCCCGGCAAAATCTTGTTCCTGACCGCGCGTCCATATACGTAGTCCGCCACGCCGATGAGGAACAACGCAAAAAGCGCGTATATGATGAACCTTGGAAGCAAACCGAATCTCTCCGAATAAATAACGACGCAGCCTGAAACAGTCAGGCGTCATGCCCGTTTTCTGCGGGCGCGGTTCGTCGGCGCATGAAGATTACGCCAAAACAAGCCTCGATTCATACCACCACCGCCTGATAGTTTCTCGTGCCGGCGGCAAACTCGCACTGCGCATTTCGGACGGAGGCCGGGGTGCGCGTGGGCGGCAACGGGCCGCATATTCGCTTGTTGTGCCGATGGGGGGCTTCCTGTATATTGCGGGTATATATCTCGCCATGTTGCTTGCGTGAACCGCACCGGAATCAATCCGGGAGAAGGGTTCAATCTTTCTTCTCTCTTGTACGTGCGGAAACGGGCAAATTCCTGCGTCCGCACTCTGCGTCCACGGAATCGGAAGCCAGGGAGGATCATGTAATGGCAACGAGATTTACGACTACCCGAAAGCAATGGTTCATCGTTTCTCGTCTGGCGGTGGTGTGTATAGCAACTGTTTTTACGCTCATCGCCGCCTTCAGTTCCCCCGCCTTCGCCGCGAAGAAAGACCCCATCAAAATCGGGGTCCTGTCGTTTCTGAGCGGAAAACTCAAGCCCATCGGGGATGAGATCACCACGGGCATCCAGACGGCCGTGAAGATGCACGGCCCCGTCATGGGACGCTCCATTGAGTTGATCCTGGAGGACAGCCTGGTGAACGCGCAGGTGGCGGTCACCAAGGCGACCAAGTTAGTCCAGAAGAACCAGGTCACCGCGATTCTGGGAACCAGCACGCTGGAGGCACTGGCGCTGCTGCCCGTGGCGAACCGCCTGCGCGTGCCGATTATCACCTCGAACAGCGGCTCGGCCGTCATCACTGGCGAGAAGTGCAACTACTGGGTGTTCCAGACGAACCCCACCCCCCAGATGGCTATCGTGGCGATGGACTCGCTCATCAAGGACAACCCGAAGTTCAAGACCGCGAAGTGGTTCACCATGGGCCACGACTATCCCTGGAGCCGCCGGGTGGCGCGTTCGGTAAAGATCGTCAAGGGAGTGAATTACGTCGGCGAGGCGTATGCGCCGCTGGACACAACGGACTGGGCGCCGTTCATCGCCAAGGTCCGCGCATCGGGCGCGACGGCGGTGGTCATTCCCGTCACACTGGGCACGCCGCTCGTGCAGTTCATCCAGCAGGCCAACGAGTTCGGCCTGACCAAACAGGCGACTCTCGTAGCGCCCATCGGACTGCCGGACTGGCTGATCGCCAAGCTGGGGGAATTGTCGACCCACATCGTCTCGGCGGGCGCGTGGAGCGCTTGGCGTCTCGAGGACACGATACCCACGACTAAAAAGTTCAACGAGCTCTACTACAAGATGCACGGCCGCGTAGCCGGGATGCAGGCCATCCAGGCGGGCACGGCGGCCCAGCTTCTGTTCAACGCCATCGAGAAGGCCGGCTCGACGGACGGGAAAGCCATCGTAGCGGCGCTCGAGAAGCTCGATGTGGAGGCTCCCGCGGGAAGAATGCGCTTCCAGAAAGACGGACGTATGGCGGAGGTTGCGCTGATTCTCGGGAGGATCGAGAAGCTCAAGAAGCCCAAGTACGGCGCCATGTATGCGCAGTCGGTCAATGCGCTTCCCGCGTCCAAGACGCTTGAGCCGGCGAAGAAGCTCGGCTGTAATTTGAAGAAATAGCGGTTGGGATGGATTGGAATTTCTTGTTCGTCAATTCGCTGAACGGGATCATCTACGGATCGTTCCTGGCGTTGACGAGTCTCGGCCTGAGCTTGGTGTTCGGCTTGGGCCGGGTCGTCAACTTCGCCCACGGCGTGCTGTACGCCCTGGGGGGATATTTCTTCATCATCTTCCTGCCCTCGCTGGGCTGGAGTGCGATGTTGTTCGCCCCGCTGGTGGTGGTGCCCCTGGCCATCGCGATGGAATGGCTCACGATCGCCCCCATCCGGAACCGGGATGAAATCTACACGCTGCTCGTGACGTTTGGCCTTTCGTTCATGATCACGGGCGCTATCGAATATCTCTGGGGCACCGAGACGACTCTCATCAAGCCGCCCGTCATCTTCCAGGGCACGGTGGACATTCTCGGCAATCAGTTCCCCGTCTACAGGCTCTTTGCGTCGACGCTTTCATTGTTGGTGACGGGGCTGGTCTTCGTCTTCATCCAGTTCACGCCGGTGGGTCTCAAGATTCGCGCCATCACGGATGACAACGAGATGGCCGAGGCGCTCGGCATCAACACGCGCTGGCTGCTCACGAGCATATTCGGGGGCGCGGCGGGGTTCGCGGCGTTCGCGGGCGCGCTGGGCGCTCCCATTTTCTCCGTCGAGCCGGAAATGGGAATGGGCATCATCATCGACTCGTTCCTGGCGGTGATCCTGGGGGGTCTTGGCCATCTGCCCGGGACGGCCGTGGGAGCGTTCATCGTGGCGCTGGCGAAATCCATCGGCGGGGGCTACATTGCGGAATGGGCCATTGCGGTATTGTTCCTGGTAGTGGCCGCGATTATGGTTCTGCGGCCCAAAGGAGTTTTCGGTCGTGGCCGCATCGCCTGATGTGGAAAACCGGGTGGAGGACATCACGAGGGTCCGTTCACGGGAAATCGCGACGCGTGTGCTGCTTGCCGGTTTCGCCCTGCTGATTCTGGCGGTTCCGTTCCTGGGCGCCAGTCCGTTTTTCATAACTTTGCTTACAGAGGCCTTGATCTTCGGCATCTGGGCGATGAGTCTCGATTTGCTGGTGGGTTACACGGGGCTCGTCTCGTTCGGCCACGCGGCGAGTTTCGGCTTCGCAACCTATGCCGCGGGGATTTTCGCCATGAACGTATCCGCGGATTTTTTCC
Organism: Nitrospinota bacterium; assembly: GCA_028820795.1. GTDB lineage: Bacteria > UBA8248 > UBA8248 > UBA8248 > UBA8248 > Bin107. The sequence continues at coordinate 7,762 of JAPPHK010000085.1, forward strand.
TCTCGACTATGGTTGCCATACTCACCGCCGCGGCGGTTGCGTTTTTCACGGGCCTGGTCGTAACCCGCCTCTCGGGGATCGCCTTCGCCATACTCACCCTTTGCATCTGCCAGGTCTTGTTCCAGATATCCGTCGTGTGGCGCTCGTTCACCGGCGGGCTGGACGGCTTGATCGGCGTTCCGCTGCCCACGCTCTTCGGCCGGGAGGTGGAGCCCGGTGAGGAGTTTTATCTGCTGACCGCAGCCACGCTAATCATCTGCTATCTTCTCCTTAGGAGAGTGGTGGAGTCTCCCTTCGGAAAAACCCTGTTGGCGATTCGCGCGAACGAAGACAGGGCGGCCGCCATCGGCATCGACGTGAGGCGGCACAAGCTGGTGATTCTCATCCTATCCTGGATGACGGGCGGCGTGGCGGGAACGCTCTTCGTCTTCCTGAAGGCGGGTGCGAACCCGATGTCACTCTACTGGATCGAGTCGGGCAACATACTGGCCATCACGATTTTAGGCGGCATTGGAACGCTTTTCGGCCCGATCATCGGGGCGATCGGTTTCATATTCATCCGCGATCAGGTGACGACGATGTACCGGGCATGGCAGTTTTCCTTCGGCCTCGCCTTCGTGCTCGCCGTGCTCTTTATGCCCTCGGGAATTGCGGGCATCGCCGAGAGAATCTGGAGACGACTGTGGCCGGCGCGTTCGTAATAGAAGGCCTCCATAAATCCTTCGGCGCACTGCACGCCGTGAACGACGTGTCCCTGGACATCGAGGCCGGGCAGGTGCACTCGCTCATCGGCCCGAACGGCGCGGGCAAGACGACTTTGTTCAACTGCATTACCGGATTCCTCCGTCCCGACGCCGGAAAGGTGCTTTTGAACGGGAACGACGTTACGCATCAGCCGTCCCACAAGCTGGTAAAATCGGGGATCGTACGTACGTTTCAAATCACCCAGGTATTCGGCGAATTGAGCGCGCGCGAAAACGTCGAACTTGCGGCGCGCTCTCGTGAAGGGCTTAATTTCGACCTCTTCCGCAAGGCGAGTGCCTGCCAGGAAGCCAGAGAGGATGCGGAGGAATCGCTGGAGGTGGTCGGGCTGATTGAAAAAGCTCATCTGAGGCCCGAGGAGTTGGGGCACGGGGACAAGCGCGTACTCGAGGTGGCCATCGGGCTTGCGCTCAACCCGGAAGTCCTGCTTCTCGATGAACCGACGGCGGGCATGTCCAGAACGGAGACCGAGCGCATTTCCCGTCTGGTGCGGCAAATTGCGGACCGTACGAGCGTCCTCCTGGTCGAGCACGACACGGAGGTGGTTCTCTCGATTTCGGATAAAATCACGGTGATGACACAGGGCCGAGTGATCGCCCAGGGTCCGCCCGAGCAGATCAGCAAAGACCCTCAGGTGCAGGACGCCTATTTGGGCGCCGTCGAAGTCGGAGAGGATTGATGCTCAAGGTCTCCTCGCTACACGTTCATTACGGGACTGCTCACGTTCTCCACGGGGTGTATCTCGAGGTGGGCGCAGGCCGGATTGTTTGCCTCATCGGGCGCAACGGCGCGGGCAAGAGCACGACACTCAAGACCATCATGGGCCTGGTGCCGGCCACTTCAGGTGAAATCCTCTTCGAAGAGCAGCGCATCGACGCCATGGCGGCTCACCAGGTTGCCCGCTTGGGAGTCGCCTATGTGCCTGAGGACAGACGACCCTTCGGATCCTTGAGCGTCGAGGAAAACATACGCGTCGCCGCGCAGGCCAGCCCACACTCGGATGCAAACGGCGTCCGCGAGGCGCTGGCGTTTTTCCCGGTCCTCGAAGAGCGATCCAGACAACTGGCGGGGAGTCTGAGCGGCGGCGAGCAGCAGATGCTCGTAATCGCGCGCGCCCTGGTGGCGCGGCCAAGGCTGATTCTGCTCGATGAGCCTACCGAGGGTCTCGCGCCCGGTCTCGTCCGATCCATCAGGGACGGAATCATGAAGACCCGCACGCACGGCCTCTCCATTTTGCTGGTGGAGCAGAACCTCTCACTGGCGCTTGAAGTTGGAGATTACTTCTACGTGCTGAGCCGTGGTTTCGTCGCATTCGAAGGAACGAGCGAAGAACTCCTTGCGCGGGAGGACGTAATCGCCGAACATCTGGGAGTTGGCCGCGTGAAGGAGGCCTTGAGATCGCGCGAATGAGTTGCTGCGCCACGCCAAGCATAAACCCGAGACGTCCCGATCCGTCCTGAACCCGGAAAAAGAGTCACACATTGCTTGCCTACGTGCTGGAGGAGAACGGCCCCATTCTCAAGGAAATAGCGCGTCCTGAGCCGCTCGCGGATGAAGCTCTAATCCGGGTGAGGCTTGCAGGCATTTGCGCTACGGACCTCGAACTGATCCGCGGATACATGAATTTCCGGGGCGTTCTGGGACATGAGTTCGTCGGCGAGGTGGCGGGGCCGGAGGCGCACCCTCTCCTGGGACGAAGGGTGGTGGGCGAGATTAACTGCGGATGCGGGAATTGTCCCTGGTGCGCACGTGGTATGGAGCGGCATTGCCTCAAGAGAAGCGTTTTGGGCATCCTCGGGCGCTCTGGAGCCTTTGCGGAATTTACCTGTTTGCCGAGTCGGAACCTGCACGTTCTTCCTGACTCCGTGCAGGATGAGGCAGCCGTTTTTTGTGAGCCTCTGGCCGCCTGTTTCGAGGTAATCGAGCAGTTCCCCGAGATCGTGGAGCGCGAGGTCTTGGTGATCGGAGACGGAAGATTGGGTCTCCTGCAAACCCAGGTATTGTACTTCCACGGAGCAAGGGTGAGCTTGCTGGGACGCCATCCGGAAAAAATGGCGCTGCTCGCACCTTTGAAAATTCCCACCTGGAGCGAACCGGCGCAAGCCGTATGCTCCGAGGGGGAGAGATGGCCCGTCGTGGTCGAGGCTACCGGCTCTGCGGATGGGTTTGCTCTCGCAGTTTCTAAAACGAAGCCCCGAGGCGTGCTTGTGCTCAAGAGCACGGTGGCTTCCGAAGCTCGCCTGAATTTATCCTCCGTCGTGGTGGATGAAATCACGGTCCTGGGTTCGCGCTGCGGGCTTTTCGAGCCTGCGATTCGAGCGCTGGAGGCGGGCGAAGTCCGCACGTTCTCGATGATTCATGGCAGCTTTGCTCTCAGAGACGCGCCCGAAGCATTTGATAAAGCTCACGAAAAGGGCATAATCAAGGTGTTGATTCATATTTGATGTTATTATTTTCGTTTTTGTTGTAGAATGGTAGTTCGATGTTGCGACAAATGGTGGTGCTCTTTAAGGAGCATGCGATGAGAGGCCTCATGGGGATGGCCTTGATATTGTGTTTCCTTGCTTCGGCATGGAGCGCGGGAGTGTCTGCGGCTGCGCCGGAGACGCGCGAGGCGATAGAGCAAAGGCGAGTCTCCCGTCTCGTTTCCCATCTAAAGCGGCTGGAAAAGCCCGAGGACTGGCTGCTGGTCCGTAAATTCTTCTCCTCAGACGCCAACGTGCAGCTCAACGCACTGTCGAACTGTCCACTGCCCGAAAACGAATGGCCCTGGTATCTCTCCTCCGATCATCTGAAGAATTACGCCTTTTCGGTAGATTTCATCCCGCTCAACATGGACGCGGACAAGCGCCTCGAAACCCTCATGGTCATCCAGTCGGATCCCGACAAAGACCACTACATTACATTTTGCCTGATGGATGACGACAAAAACGCCCGCAAGCCGCTAGCCTCCTATAGCGACTTGAGCCGAGGGCGGGAAATTACATACCAGATAGCCGATCTGACGGGGGATGGTTCATACGAATTGATTGTCAATGTCCGTGAGGGTTCAAACAGCCGTTATTCGGACGCCGTGCGGGTCATCAGGCCGACCCGCAAGCGCCGCTTCGAACTGGTCTGGTTCGCGCGCTTGCAAGAGGAGTTGAGATGGCCGAGGGCGCATCTGGACGAGGCGGGAACCCGATCCGTTCTAAGAAGCGAAGACCTGAGCGCCAAGGTTCGCTTCCGCTTCAACGGGCCGGGCAATCCGGCCACTCTCATCCTCAAGGGGGTCAGAAAATACGAGGAGCGGGTATTCAAGCTCAAGGACGGGGAGGAGAAAAACGAACTCCTCGTCGATCGGTTCCCGTTCGAGGAATTCTGGCGGTGGGATAAGAAGAAGCTGCAATTCGTCCGCGTTTTCGACTCCAGATAACAGAAAAAGCATACTCGCTATCCCGGAAAGGTCGTCGTGAACCTCTTGACCCCTCCTCGTCCCGTTATGCTCATCGTGCTGGATGGATGGGGATTATCCGATGAGCGCGCTCATAACGCGGTCGTATTGGCCGAAACCCCGGTCATGGACGCCCTGATCGATCAACGTCCCTACGCCAGCCTCGTCACATCGGGGCGAGCCGTCGGGCTTCCCGACGGGCAAATGGGCAATTCCGAGGTGGGGCATCTGAACTTGGGCGCGGGCCGCGTGGTGGATCAGGATATCGTCCGAATCGATCGCTCCATCGAGACGGGTGATTTTTTTGAACTTCCTCCCCTCGTCGATTGCATTCAAAAAGCCAAAAAGCTAGGCGGCGCTATGCACGTTATCGGCCTCGTTTCGGACGGTGGCGTGCACAGCCTTCAGGACCATGGAGTGGCCCTGGCGCGGCTGGGGAGAAAAATCGGTATCGAGCGCATCTTCGCGCATGCCTTCACCGACGGGAGGGATACGCCCCCCCGATCGGGTCTCGAATTCGTTGGTCGCTACGCTGAGAACCTGCGGAGCGGGGCAGGGGCCGAACTCGCCACCGTCATCGGACGCTACTACGCCATGGACCGGGACAGGCGATGGGAGAGAAGCGAGCGCGCCTTCCGGGCCATGGTGACGGGAGAAGGCTTTCAGGCGCGAAGCGCTGCAGAGGCGATTGAAGCCTCTTATGCAAAGGGCGTGACGGACGAATTCATCGAACCGGTTGTGCTCATTGAGGATGGGCGTCCGGTGGGGCAGATTCGAGACGGCGACGCAGTTATCTGCATGAACTTCCGCGCGGACAGGGTGCGCCAAATCACCCGCGCCTTCACTGACGAGCAATTCGATGGCTTCGACGTCTCGGGCAGGCCCTCCGTTCATTACGCCTGCATGACGGAATATGACGAGCGCTTCGGATTGCCCGTCGCCTTTCCGCCGTTGCGGATGGAGGGCCTGTTCTGTCACGCGCTGGCCGATGCGGGAAAAACTTGCCTGAGAGTTGCCGAAACGGAGAAATATCCACACGTCACGTATTTCTTTAACGGCGGCGAGGAGGAGCCGCCCCCTGGCGAGAGGCGTCACATGGTTCCTTCGCCCAAGGTGGCCACCTACGATCTCAAACCCGAGATGAGCGCAGGCGAGGTGACGGAAGTCGTCCTGGACGCTATTGAGCAAGGCGATGAAGACGCCATCGTCTTGAACTACGCCAACCCGGACATGGTGGGGCACACGGGCGTGGAGAGCGCCGCCGTCCGGGCCGCCGGGTTCGTGGACGCCTGTCTCGGGCGCGTTCTGGAAGCGCTAGAGGCCGTAGGTGGAGCGGCGGTGGTGACGGCGGATCACGGCAATTGCGAGACGATGTGGGATGTGGTGAACGACTGCCCGCACACCGCGCACACGCTGAACGAAACGCCCTGTATCGTCGTGGCGCCCGGTTTCGACGTTCCCTTAAGATCAGGCGGCGCGCTCTGCGACGTGGCGCCCACCCTGCTGGGTTTGATGGGCATCTCTCCTACGCCGGAGATGACGGGTGTGGATTTGAGGGTTCTCTAGCGTCCGGGCGTTGTCCCTCTCGCCACGTTCGGCGAGTATGGAGAGCGGCGGTAGAATCTACATTTTCATGTTGCGGGAACATTATTTCGGAAGGAGACGGGCGTGAGCGAGGGAGTCCCCGATTTTCAGGCGTTGCGAGAGATGTATCACCGGGAAGTGGAAGGGCTGAGCGACGCCCAGCTCGACTGGGAGGATCCATCCGAGGAGTGGTCGCGCTGGAGCATCAGACGGCAGATAAGCCATGTAGCGCTCGCCTATTTTTTCTGGTGGGTGAAGATGTGGGGCAAAACCCTCTCGCCGGATAACCCGCCCGAGGACCCGATCGATTTCACCAAAGCGGCTCCCAATCGCTACGATCGCAGGCTGGATGAGGAGAAATACTGGCGACTCGAGGATTTGCTCCCCAAATTCGACGAGGCGCTCGCCTTCGCCGAACGCGCCGCCGAGGGAAAGACGGAAAATGAATTGAAGACGCTGGCCATCACCCGCTCGTTTAGACCTGAGTTGTTGATGGGAGATACGGATCTGCCGGTCTATCGGTTCTGGATGCACGCCTCCACGTTTCATGACGAGGGCATCACGCAAGACACGGAAGACGAGACGAAATTCACCTATACTCTGGCGGGAATGCTCCGCCAGCTCTATTGGGAGGCGCTCGTGCACTTGCGGACCATTCATCGCCTGAAAATCAAGCAAGGGCTTGAGCCTGTCGCGCAGATTCCGAGGGAGGGCTTGCTGCTCGATCCGTTTTTCTGGGGACCCGAGGATGAACCCAGGATGTGATTGCGCGCGGCGCCCGCGCGTATTTTCGAGGACGTTCCGATGCCGTTCGTGACGCTGGAATCAGGCGTAGAGATATTCCATGAGACCCGAGGAGAGGGGCCTCCCCTTCTGCTGGTGAGCGGAACGGGCCACGACCACACTTTCTGGTCGGCGCAGCTTCCCCTGTTGAGCGCGGGTTACCGCTGCATCGTCTTCGACAACCGGGGGGTGGGCAAGAGCACGGCCCCCGCGCCGGGGTATTCCCTGGCGGACATGGCGGATGACGCCGCGGGCGTTCTGGACGCCGCGGGCGTGGAGCGCGCCCACGTGATGGGCTTTTCCATGGGAGGGCACATTTCCACAGAACTCACGCTTCGCCACCCTGAGCGCGTCGTGAGCCTGGGGCTTCACCACACCTGGGCGAGAAACTGCGCGCGCCTGGGTTCTTTTCAGCGCGCCCGCATGCGCTTCGCCGCGCGCGGCGAACGGGAGGCTTTAGTGGAACTGAGCCTCCTGGGGCTTTATTCCCACGCGTTCTACGATGCGAACGCCGATGTGATGGAACAGAAAAGGCAGTGGCTCACCGAGCAATCAGGCGTCGACCTGGGCTGGGAGGGGCAACTGCGCGCCTGCCTGGAGGGGGACACGCTCGAGCGGCTTCACCGGATACAGGTTCCCACCCTCATCACCTGTTCGGACCGCGATTTAATCGTCGACCCCCACCACGCGAAGGAGATCCACGAGCGCATCCAAGGTTCCAAGCTCATCATCATGGAGGGAACGGGCCACGTGGCGCTCATAGAGCGGCCCGATGCGTTCGGGCGCATCTGCCATGAGTTTCTGGTTTCCCTGCCGAGGGAATGAGCGACAATACCGCACCGTCTTAACGAGCGGGCGAACCCCGGCTTCCGGAAAGCGTTTGAAGCCGCCGCCTGTTTGACAAAAGGCCGGGGCTTGAGGCAAGAAAAAACCGGTTTCATCCTCTTTGCTCATTGAACCGAACGGCCTGGATATTCGGAAAGCGAGGTGCGCCATCCTCAGGAAGATTTTCGGCTGGTTCACGCAAAAGAACGACCCCCCGTCCATTGGCGGACCGCCTGCGTCGGGCGGCGGCTTCGGTCTGCCGATGGCGCCGGATCAGGCGAAACAAGAGGCCCTTTTCGCCGAAAAAATCGAAGCCCACGGCAAGTGGCTCCAAAGTTCGGGCGCGCGCGGAGAGCGCGCGGATCTGGCGGGCGCGCACCTCGAAGCCATAAGCCTGTTCATGGTGAATCTCGCTAAAGCGAATCTGCGCGAAGCGCGTCTCTCGGGCGCCAACGCGCAATGGGCGAACCTCGATGAGGCGGACTTAACGGGCGCCAATCTAGAAGGGGCCGATCTGTTCCAGTCCAGCCTCGAGGGAGCGAACCTCACCGGCGCGCGGATGGCCGGGGCGAACATGATGTCCGCCGCTCTCAAGTTTGCGGATTTGACGGGCGCCGACTTGAGCGAAGCCGACCTGCGCGGCGCATCGCTCCAGCGGACGAAACTCGCCGGCGCGAAGCTGGCGGGCGCGCTCATCGAAGATGCCGACCTGGAGCTTGCCGACATCCGGGGCGTCGACCTCTCGGGCGTGAAGGGCCTGACGCCCGAGCAGGCCGAAGGCGCGCTCAAAGACGGGGAGACGCTCTTTCCGGACGCCTAGAAAAGGTGATTTCAAAGTCGTTCAGATTTCCTTATCTCCCCCCTTCCTGTCTTTTTCTTTTACAGGATTCGGTTTATGATGGGTTTTTCTTGAGATTCAACGAGCAGGAGTGATACGGCATGCCGGAGACGACGCAGATAGTGGACCAGGAAGTCGATCTGGTCGAGTATTACTATGAACAGGGCTTCTCGGACGGGCTTCCCGTCGTCCCGCCCACGCCCGAGAAGATAGACGCCGCCGTCGCGGCCTTAGGGGGCGATAAGGACCTCATCGAGTGCCGCGTGCCCCCGCGCTGGGGCAACCTCACGAGAGAGGTTCTCGCGATCAACATGGTGATGGCGGGTTGTAAGGCGGAATACGCGCCCGTCGTCCGCGCGGCGATGTTGGCGCTTTGCGACCCGCACTTCAACTTGAACGGCGTCCAGGCGACCACCCACATGGCGAGTCCGCTCATCGTGGTGAACGGGCCGGTTCGAGACGAGATCGGCATGAACGCGGGCTGCAACGCCTTCGGTTCAGGCAACCGCGCGAACGCGACGATAGGCCGCGCGGTGCGGATGATGCTACTGAACGTGGGCGGCGCGTGGCCGGGTGACTTGGACAAGAGTACGCTGGGCTGCCCCACGAAATACACCTACTGCATCGCAGAGAACGAAGAGGCGAGCCCCTGGGCGCCCTATCACGTGGAACAGGGCTACGCGCCCGAGGATTCCACGGTATTCGCCATCGCCGCCGAAGCGCCCCACAGCGTGACGAATCATATCTCGGACGATCCCGAGGGAGTACTCGACAGCATCTGCTCGGCGATGAGCACGATCGCGCACAACAATTCGGTGAGCAGCGGCTCGTGCGCCGTCGTCATCAGCCCGGAACACGGGGCGACCATAAGTGCGAAGAACTGGACGCGGAACGACGTGAAAAGCTATCTGTGGATGCACACCAAGAACACGTTCGCCGATATTTCCTTCAACCACCGCTACGGGAAGATATATAATCGCAACATCCCCAAGTGGTACAGGCGCGAACCGGACGAGAGAATCCCCATCGTGC
>JAPPHK010000109.1 GCA_028820795.1 Nitrospinota bacterium
GCTCAGGCCGCACGGCATCAAGGGAGCCGTTCGGGTGGAACCCTGGCTCGACGACTTGGACGTTTATGGGCGAATCGAAGAAGTGTTCTCCCGGGACGAGCCTGCGAGGAAGTTCGGGGTGGCGGCCTGCCACAAGGGCGGCAAGGGCGCCATCGTCTGGAGGTTCACGGGAATCGACACCCCCGAAGGCGCCGAGGCGCTGCGGGGGACGATTTTTTTGGCGGACAGGAAATTCCTGGACGGCCCCGATGACGGAGTGCTCTATTTCGAGGATTTCGAGGGCTGCGAAGTCATTGACGAGGCGGGAAGCCCCCTCGGGCGCGTGATGGACATGTTCGGAGCCGGCGGAAACGACGTCATCGTCATCCGCACGCCGGGTGGTGAGGAGTTGCTCGTGCCCGCAACGCGCGAGGCCGTGTTGAGGCGCGAGGGGGATCGCTGGATTTTCCGAATCCCCAGGTTCGATGACGAGGATTGAGGAGGTCCCATGCGCATCGACGTTCTTTCCGTGCTGCCCCGCATGGTGGAAGAGGCGTTCCGGGAGGGCGTCGTGGGGCGCGCTGTCGAAGGAGGCGTTCTCGAACTGAAACTCTGGAACCTGCGCGATTTCGCAGAGGGGAAACACCAGCAGACGGACGACGCTCCCTTCGGCGGCGGTGCGGGGATGGTCATGAAGCCCGAACCCATCGTGAAGGGCGTTCGCGCGATTTGCGAGGACGGCGAAGGAGACCCGCTGAAAGTCCTGCTCACGCCGCAGGGGCGGCTTTTCGATCAGGCCGCCGCGCATAGGTTCTCCAGGGCGTCCCGGCTGCTCCTCATCTGCGGGCGTTACGAGGGCGTGGACGAGCGGGTTAGCGAGTTGTGCGTGGACGAGGAGGTCTCGGTCGGCGATTACGTGCTGTCGGGAGGAGAGATTCCGGCGATGGCCGTCATCGACGCCGTCGGCAGGCTCATCCCCGGCGTCCTGGGAAACGACGCTTCCGCCGCCGAGGACAGCTTCACCGACGGTCTTCTGGATCATCCCCACTACACGCGGCCGGCGGAGTTCGAGGGCATGCGCGCGCCGGAGGTGCTCCTATCGGGAGATCACGAGGCGGTTCGTCTCTGGAGGAGGCGCCAGGCGCTCGAGAGAACGCGGGAGAGGCGAAAAGACTTGTTCGAGCGGGCCGAATTGAACGACGAGGATTTGCGCCTGCTGGAATCTTCACGGACCTAGAAGGGCTGCGGGATATTGGGCAACGTCTATCTCGCGCTGATTCACCATCCCGTCCTGAACCGCGAGGGCGCCGTGGTGACTTCTTCCGTTACCAGCCTCGATTTGCACGATCTCGCCCGCGTGGGCCGCACCTATGGCGTCTCGGGCGTATTTGTGGTACATCCTTCTGCTCCCCAGCGGGCGTTCGTCGAGCGGGTGATTGGGCACTTCACGAAAGGTCCGGGCCGCACGCTGCACCCGCAGAGGAGCGAGACGCTGGAATTCCTCGAGGTGCTGCCTTCTCTGGATGCGCTCATCGAGGAGGTGGAACGCACCGAATCGAAAAGACCCCGATGCGTGGCCACGACGGCCAGGCGGGCGCCCGGCGCCGTGGGGTATGAGGCGCTGCGCGGCGAGATGAGGGAGACCGACGCCCCGCTCGTCATTTTGTTCGGCACGAGCTGGGGTCTTGCGGACGAGGTTTTGGAGCTTTCGGACACGGTCTTGCGCCCGGTGGAGGCGGAAGCCGATACGGGGTTCAACCATCTCTCGGTCCGCGGCGCCGCGGCCATCGTGGTGGATCGCATTTTCGGCAAAAGAGAGGTATAGTTCCGTTTTTCGAGGACAAGGAGCAGGCAGGTGAACATAATCGACAAGATTGAGCGCGAGGGCATGCGCAAGGACGTTCCCGACTTCGATCCGGGAGATACGGTGCGCGTTCACGTGAAGATCGTCGAGGGCGACAAGGAGCGCATCCAGGTGTTCGAGGGCGTCGTCATCGGCAGGCAGGGCGGCGGGCTTCGCGAGCGGTTCCGCGTCCGCAAACTCTCATACGGCATCGGCGTGGAGCGCATCTTCCCGGTGCATTCCCCGAGAGTCGACAAGATAGAAGTGACCCGGAAAGGGCGCGTGCGGCGCGCGAAGCTCTACTACCTGAGAGACCGCAAGGGCAAGGCGGCCCAGGTGAAAGAGCGGCGCTGGAGGTAGGGAACGGCGCGGTTTCCCCGTTTCGGGCTTCGAAGTTATTTTTTAGTTCCTCGTTGTTGTTTCTGCAACACTTCCGCCCATCACAGACCGGACCGGAAGAACCCGGCTGAAGCGCGCGCTGTTTCGGCTTGAATTCTTTCTGAAGGGGGGATGTGAGATGGGACGAATCCTGGCGGTATTCTTCACGACGATTCTTCTTTTCGGGTGCGGGGGCGATGACAAGAAATCGGAGCCTCCCGCCACCATGCCGGAAACCGGCGCCACCGAGGGCGTCGTACTGAATCAGAATGCGGCGCTCTCCATCAGCAACAGTTACCTTCGCGTCCAGGTCGCTCCGCTGCCGCCCGTGGAATCGACTCTGGAATCGGACTGCGACGGCCCTTCCTGCACGATCACGGAATCGCGTACGGGCGTCAGCGAAACCGTATCCCTGCAGGATATCCAGAATGCCGATACGTCCACCATAGAAGACTTAAGACAGGCGGCGCAGCTAATCCTGACGAGAGGCGGCGTCCCCGTCTATGGCGGCTCCGTCACCTTCTCATTGGGGGAGGACAGCACGGTCAGCGCCACGGCTTTAGGCGGCTGGATGGTCCACAACTTTTTCCTCGCGGCCTGGGGGAATTATTCCGATCCGAACATCCCATCGGCCGATTTCGGATCGGGGCTTTCCATCGGCAACGCCGCCGGGTCGCATCCCGACGTGGACGCCACGTATGACGGCGTCATGCTCGGCGTGATCACGGCGGAAGGAGGCGCCCAGGGGAACGGCGTGGAGGGAGACGCGACGCTCGATTTCAGGATGGCGAATCCCGGAGGCGCCCGGATGGACGTTTCCTTCACCAACATCACGAACAGGGAAACGGACGCTGCGCTTCCCGACATCACGTGGAGCGGTCTTCAGGTCCAGTCCGACGGGACGTTCGATACGGGAAATATCCACGGAATCTTTTATGGGTCGGCTCACGAGGAAGTGGGCGGCACCTTCAATAAAGACAATGTCGCCGGCGCTTTCGGCGCGAGCAGGTAGGTCGTTCATCCGATCCGGAAGACCCGGGTCTATGTCCCGGGTCTTTTTCCTTCGTTCTCTCCGCTCAGCCCTCTATGAAATTCTGCACCTCGCTGAAGAGGGCCTCGCGGCACCATTCGTACTGGGCAAAGTGCGTGGCGTCTCCAAGCGTGATGGAGCGCTTCCCGCGGCTGTTCACGAGCGCGCGGTAGACGGCGGCGAAGACGGGGTCGGTCGAGCTTCTGTCGTGATCGCCCCGGATGGTCAGCACCGGGCAGGTGATTCTGCCCGCGTCATAGAGCGGCTTGTTGCGCGCGCGGTCGTAGCTGTCCGCCATCGCGCCGTTGGGCACGCGGACGGCGGGCGTTTTCCGCTTCGCGCCCTCGGGGTCGAATTTCTGCTGTTCGCTCCAGAAGCGCTTGATCGCGGCTTCGGTCCGCCATTTCGCGTGCTGACCCCTGGGGATGCTCCCGTCCCAACGCTCGCGCTGGTAGGCTTCCGTCACCCAGCGCCAGGCGCCCTTGCGGGGGTCCCAGCGGCCGGGGCGCGCGGGGTCTTCCCAGAGCGCCGCCGCCTGGGGGTTGTCGTATGCGTAAAAAGGCGCGTAGAGCGCGAGGCGCCGGACGCGCGACTGTTTTCCGGCGGTGAAGGCGGCCGTCGTCGTCGTGCCCCACGACCAGCCGAGGAGGTTCAGCTTGCCGATGGCGTTTTGCCCGCAGATGAAGCGCACGGCGGCGTCGATGTCGCGCACCGCGGTGATTCCCCGCACGGCGGGCGGGTGGCCGGCCGGGCTTCGCAGCATCTCCGGCGGCCGCGTGGAGGGCCCGTAGCCCCGGATGCACAGCGCGTAGACGTGAAAGCCGCGGGAGGCGGCGAAGTCCATCCACGAGTAGCCGGGCAGCGGGAGGTCGAAGGCGACGGGCGCGGGCGTGCTTTGCCCGTGCACCATGAGCAGCGTGCCCGCCGCTTCTGATTTCTTCATGCCGCGTGGTTTTTTCTCTCTCAGGTGGAGTTTGACGCCTTCGTCGTGCGAATCGATGAGGTGGTCTTTTCGGAACAGTTTCGGTTTTGCCAACGTATCTTCTCCAATCAGTATTTTCCCTGGGTTCTGAGACGATGCGCATCTTCTCAGATTTTTGAGTCCCACCCAAGCCGGATGGGCGAGCTTGGCCCGGTAGCGGACCCGCCCCTTGAGAACGCCCCGAATCATCGATATATTGGGGCAATCCACCGCCCTTTTTGGTTGCTCATGTATTCCATCGAACGCGAACTCGCGAGCGCAGGCTGCTCGCCCGTCGCAGGCGTGGACGAGGCCGGGCGCGGCCCCCTGGCGGGCCCGGTAGTGGCCGCCGCCGTTGTGCTCGACCCCGGGAACCCGGTCGCCGGTCTCGACGACAGCAAGAAACTCACCCCGCGCCAGAGAGAAGCGCTGTTGCCCGAGATTCTCGCGAAAGCGCTCGCCGTCTCCCTGGCGGCGGCGGGGCCTCGGGAGATCGAGAGAATCAACATCCTGCAAGCTTCCCTTCGCGCGATGGCGGCCGCCGTGGGGGGGCTTAGGCCTGCGCCCGCCCACGTACTCGTCGACGGGAACAGGAGGATTCCCACTCTTTTACCGCAAACCCCCTTGGTGAAGGGAGATTCGCGCTGCGCCTGCATCGCCGCGGCGAGCGTGGTCGCCAAGGTGTACCGGGACCGGCTGATGGCCCGGATGGACGGGCGCTATCCGGGCTATGGGTTCGGCAAGCACAAGGGGTACCCCACGCGGGATCATCTGGCCGCCCTGGAGCGGTTCGGCCCCTGCCGCATTCATCGGCGCACGTTCCGGAGCGTGCCTGCGCCGGCCGGAGCGTGAGGACGCCATGAGCCGCGAGAGCGGGAAAATCGGGGAAGACGTGGCGGTGAAATTCCTGCGCCGCAACGGATATGAGATCATCGAGCGAAACTACCGCGGTACCCGCTACGAGGTGGACATCATCGCGCGAGAAGGCGGTGTTTTGTCGTTCATCGAGGTGAAGACCCGCGCGCCGGGGAAGTCCTTGAGCGGCGCCGAGGCCGTGAATCGCGAGAAGCAGCGCAGAATCGCGCAGGCCGCGCAGCACTACCTGATGACGCACCCCGAGGAACGATCATCCGTCTGCCGTTTCGACGTGGTGCTGCTCGAAGCGGTGGCGGGGAGAAAGCCGCAGGCGAAAGAATTGATTCGGGATGCGTTCCAGTAGCGTCTCTTTGCGGCTGCATCCCTTCGGGCTTGCTGAATAAGCCCCGGAAAACAGGGAATGGATTTCTCTGTAGACATCCGCTTATGAAACGACTCCCCCTTTGGGGGCTGTTGAAAAAGTCCCCGAGAGGGAAAAGGCGACTCCGATGAAAGGAAAACCCCATCAAGTCAACCCCCCTACCCCCCCTTGATAGGGCTGTTGAATTACCCTCGCAAACCGCTAGCGCCTCTTCCCTCACCCTGAGTAGCCGCCGGAGGCGGCGTATCGAAGGGCGAGGGAAATCGAACGCCTCGCGTCGGGGCGAGAGGACATCCTTCGATACGCGGCTTCGCCGCTACTCAGGATGAGGCGGAAAGGACTTTCTCAACACTCCCCCTTGAGGGGGTTGTTGCCCCTTCCAATCGAAGACGCTCACCGTTTTTACGCCTTTTGCCTTTTATCAGGGTTCCCGCGCATCGACGGGGAATGAAACGCCGCCGTTCATTCACCCGCATCCGCAAATAGATTCCGGCTATCGCCGGAATAACGGCAGGGGTCGATTCTGATCGAAAAAAGGGTTTTTCAACGCCCCCCCTTCGACGGGACGGCCGCCTCTCGGTGCGGTTCAGGGATTTCGCTCTGCGATGAGGCGCAGGCCCAGCAACGTCAAATCGGGGTTGATCAGGTCGAATCCCCCTTCATCTTGGCCCAAATCCAGGCTCTGCCCGCCCGTTGCGACGACCTTGGTGTCGCTTCCGAGTTCCGTTTTCATGCGTTCCACGATTTCGCGGACAAGGCCCCGGTAGCCGTAGGCGATGCCGGACTGGATGCTGTGCACCGTGTTTTTCCCGATGACCGAGGGCGGAACGGCGGTTTCGACCCTGGGCAGCCGGGCCGTTTTGTCGATGAGCGCCTCCAGGGCGATGCCCAGGCCGGGCGAAATGGCGCCGCCCAGGTATTCTCCCGAGGCGGATATCGCATCGAAGGTGATGGCCGTCCCGAAATCGACGATGATCAATGGCCCCCCGTAGAGATGATAGCCGGCGACGGCGTTGACGATTCTGTCCGCCCCCACCTCGCGGGGGTTCTCGTACTTGATGGAGATTCCCGTCCTTATCCCCGGGCCGACGACCAGCGGCTTTACGCCGAAGTAGCGTTTCGCCATATCCTCCAGGTTCGGCCCCAGAGGGGGAACGACGCTCGCGATCACCACGCGGCCCACGTCCGACATCCGGTGACGCCCGAGCCGGAACAGGCCTTCCATGAGAATGGCCAGCTCATCCGTCGT
The DNA here is from genome assembly GCA_028820795.1 of Nitrospinota bacterium. Classification (GTDB taxonomy): domain Bacteria; phylum UBA8248; class UBA8248; order UBA8248; family UBA8248; genus Bin107. The sequence goes on from JAPPHK010000109.1 coordinate 6,678, forward strand.
GCGGCGGGCCACGGAGCCGAGCCGCCAGCTCGAAACGAGTTTTTCGCCGTCGAAAAGCCCCACGACGGTCTGCGTGTTGCCCACGTCGATGGCCAGCAGGTAGGAGCCCTGGTTCATGGGAGTTCCACCTCGCCGGAGGTTATCCTCTGGGTGGAGCCGTCCGCTTTTTCGAGCAGCAGGCGGCCCGCCTCGTCAATCCCGTTGTTTATGCCCGAAAACGTCTCATCCAGGACGCGAACGGACGTCTCCTCGCCCAGATTGTCGCATATTCGAAGCCACTGATCCCGGATTGCGCCGAAACCGTTCGATTCATATTCCTTGTACCAGAAAGCGATGCGCCGAAGAATCAGGCGGAGAAGAGGCTCCGCGTCGGGAACCCGTCCTCCCGAGAGGAGAATCGAGGATGCCGACTCGTACAGTTCGGGAGGAAAGTCGGCTTCGCTCGTCGTGATGTTTACGCCCAGGCCTGCGACGACGGCGGGAGGCTGGTCCGGGGGTTCCAGGTATTCGCACAGGATTCCGCCGATTTTTTTGCCGTTCACCCTCAGGTCGTTCGGCCATTTGAGCCCGACCCGAAGGCTCGCCGCCTCCGCCAGACCTTCCGCCGCGGCGACGCCGAGCAGTAGCGTCAGGAGTGAAGAAATTTCCGTTTTGCCGTCCGGGCGGAGCAGGGCCGAGAAATAGAGTCCGCTGCCCGGCGGGGAAAACCAGGAGCGCCCCCTTCGTCCTCTGCCCCTGGTTTGGGAAATCGCCCGTATGACGAGGCCGCCCGGCTCGCCTTCCCGCGCACGGGCCGAGACCAGATCGTTGGTGGAGCTTGTCTCGCCGACCGTTTCGATCCGCCAATCGAGCGTTTTCTCCTCTGCGCCGATGGGGTTCATTTAGCTTTGAAACTCTGCGATGCGCTCTGCGCTCTCGCGGAGTTTGTCCGCGCGTTCTACGGTCTCGCGCAGTCGGGTTTTGTCCTTTTCCACGATTTCGGCGGGCGCGCGTTCGATGAACGAGGGGTTGGCGAGTTTTTTTTCGAGCCCGGAAATCGTATCGTTTGCGTCGGCGATTTGTTTATGGAGTCGCTTTAGCTCCTCATCCACGTCGATGAGTCCGCCGATGGGGACGAACGCCTGCCCGTAGCCGAAAACGGTGTGGGCAGACGCCTTGGGACGCTCCACTTCGGGGCCGACCTTCCAGTCGGGCGCAATTCTCGCCAGTCTCCGTATCCACTCGGATTCGCGCATTATGATGTCGAGTTTCCTGGGGTCTTGCACCTGAATGTGGGCGGGCATCTCCTTGTTGGGAGAAATGTTCAACTCGCCCCGTATGTTCCTGATGCCGCCGATCATGTCCATCAGGGCCTCGAATTCCGCTTCCGCTTGCGCGTCGTCCCACGCATCCTGCGGCTCGGGCCAGTCGGCCACCATGATGCTCTCGCTGCTTCGGTTCGGAAGTTTTTGCCAGATCTCCTCGGTGATGAAGGGGATGATCGGATGCAGAAGGCGAAGCGTGCGCTCGAGCGCTTCGGCGAGCACCGCGCGGCTGGCGTCTCCGCGCTCTCCCGAGGTGAGGGCGGGCTTGATGACCTCGAGATACCAGTCGCAAAGTTCATGCCAGGTGAAGTGGTAGAGCGCAAGCGCCGCGTCGTTGAAGCGGTATTCTTCCAGCGCTTCGTCCACTTGGCGCGTCACGCCGTTCAGGCGGCTCAGAATCCATCTGTCCCCGAGCGAGAGGTCTTCTCCCGGCGGCATGGGCGGAACGCTATCGCCCAGATTCATCAGGGTAAAGCGGGCCGCGTTCCAGATTTTGTTGCAGAAATTCCGGTACCCGGCGATTCGCTCGGTGGACAGGCGGATGTCCCGCCCCTGGGCGGCCATGGCGGTGAGGGTGAAGCGCAGAGAATCCGTTCCGAATTCCTCGATGATATCGAGCGGGTCGATGATGTTCCCGCGCGTTTTGCTCATCTTGTGTCCCTGCTCGTCACGCACCAGGGCGTGAATGTAGACGTCGCGGAAGGGGACGTCGTCCATGAACTTGAGCCCCGTCATGATCATCCTCGCCACCCAGAAGAAGATGATATCGAAACCGGTGACGAGTACGGACGTGGGGTAGAAGTATGCGAGGTCTTGGTTGTCGTCCGGCCACCCGAACGTCGAGAAGGGCCAGAGAGCCGAACTGAACCAGGTGTCGAGCACGTCGGTCTCGCGTCTTAAGTTCGGGTCGTCCAGATCTTCGCGCGAGACGAATACCTCTCCTGTCTCGTCGTCGTACCAGGCGGGAATCTGGTGGCCCCACCAGATCTGGCGGCTGATGCACCAGTCCCTGATGTTGCGCATCCACTCGAAATAGGTGGATTCCCACTGTTTGGGGATGATCCTGATTCTTCCGTCCTCGACGGCGCGTATCGATTCCTCCGCCAGCGGCTTCGCGCGCACGAACCATTGCTTCGAGAGATATGGCTCCACCACCGTGCCGCAGCGGTAGCATCCGCCGATGGCGTGACGATGGGTCTCCACCCCCCGCATCAACCCCTGCGCTTCCATGTCGGCGACGATGCGCTCGCGCGCCACGAAGCGGTCCAGTCCCTCGTAGGGGCCTCCGTTTTCGTTGATCTTCGCATCCGGCGTGAGGATGTTGACTTGCGGCAGTTCGTTTCTGAGTCCCGCCTCGAAATCGTTCGGGTCGTGCGCGGGCGTCACCTTCACGGCGCCCGAGCCGAACTCGGCGTCCACGAAAGAATCCGCGATGACGGGGATTTTCCTGTCCAGAAGCGGCAGGCGCAGATGCTCGCCCACGAGGCTCTTGTATCTCTCGTCGTCGGGATGGACGGCCACGGCCGTATCGCCGAGCATGGTCTCGGGGCGCGTCGTCGCGATGGTCACGCCGTCCCCGCCGCTCCAGAGCGGGTAGTGAAAATTCCACAGGTGGCCGTCGTGTTCTTCGTGTTCGACTTCGAGGTCCGATACGGCCGTCTCGCACCTCGGGCACCAGTTCACCAGATAATTGTCGCGGTAAATCAGTCCCTCTTCGTAGAGCCTCACGAAGGCCTCGCGCACGGCGCGGGAGAGCCCCTCGTCCATCGTGAACCGCTCGCGCTCCCAGTCGCACGAAGCGCCCAGGCGGTGAAGCTGGCGGATGATGGTTCCGCCGCTCTCCGCTTTCCACTTCCAGACGCGCTCGATGAATTTCTCACGCCCCAGGGATTCGCGGGAGAGGTTTTCCTCTGCGAGTTGGCGCTCCACCACGTTCTGGGTGGCGATGCCCGCATGGTCGGTGCCGGGCATCCAGCAGACCCGCAGGCCGCTCATGCGCTTCCAACGGATGAGGATGTCCTGCAAGGTGTTGTTCAGGGCATGGCCCATGTGGAGCGAGCCCGTCACGTTCGGGGGCGGGATGACGATGGAGTAAGGCTCGTGGGCTTCGCTGGGCGCGCCGTGAAAGTATCCGTGCTTCAGCCATTCGGCATACCAGCGATCTTCGGCCCCTTTCGGGTCGTAGCGTGGTTCCAGCAAAACTTATTCTCCGCGTTTGATTTTCTCGATTTCTCGAATGACGATTTTCTCTACGATATAGGGGAGTTGTTTTACCACAACATCTTCGATGTGGCTGAGCAACGTGGGGGCAATCTTTTCCGCGGCCTCTTCCAGATGTTTGCCGATGACGGGAGCGAGCGTTTCCCCATCAATAGCGATCGGGGCTTGAGAGGGGGGTTGCACGTCTTCTTCTCCTGGAGATTCCGCGCCTTCCGCCTCATCGGGGGTCATTTCCGTTTCCTCTGGCGTTACTACTTCAGCCGTAGCGGAAGCAGTTTGTTCGGGCTCCCCGGTGGCGTCTTCTGGGGCAGGGGGCGCTTCCTCCATCCCTGTTTCCCGGGGACCGATGATGCGTTCCACTTCGTCCGTGAATACCACCGGTTTGAACGGTTTTTCGATGCTCGCCATCGCGCCCACTTCCTGGATTTCCTCATCGCTGACGCTGTTGCGCGTGCTCGTTAAAACGAGAAGAGGGACCTGGGATAAATCCTGTACATCACGCAGGCGACGGCAAAAGTCCAGGCCGTCGGAATGCTCCATGTCCAGGCTCGCGACAACGATGTCCGGCGGCGCATTTTCCGCAATCTCCAGCGCTTCGTCCGTATTCTCCGCTATCTGGACGTCGACTCCCTTATCCCTGTAGGCCAGTTCCACGACGCGTTGCACGAGAAGGCTTTCATCGAGGAGAAGTAATTTGGTCGCCATGTTTTCGGTCTCCGTCCGGGCGTTCGCTGGATGAGCCGAATAGAGGATAGTCACAAGGAGTCTGCGCTCAATTTCCCAAGAGCAATTGCGTTTGTTTGAGCCGTGCAACCGGTTGACAATCATGCCACCACCCCAATTCCCCGGTCAACCGGTTTCTATTTGGGATTGTTGAAAAAGCCCTGATAAATGAAGGTTCGAAACGATGGGATTGTAGGGGCGGTTCGCGAACCGCCCCTACGGGCGAATGCAGTTTTGTTCGTCATTCCGGCGAAAGCCGGAAACCATTTTACGCCTTTTGCCTTTCGTAGGGGTTCCCACGCATCGGCGGGGAATTGCAACGCCGCTTTTCATACACTCGCATCCGCAAATGGATTCCGGCTTTCGCCGGAATGACGGTGAACACTCTCGATTGAGGGCGAGAACACCTTAGGGGGTCTTTTTCAACAACCCCCTTCAAGGAGGGAGTGTTTGCTTGACGTGCTGCGGAGGGTTTCGTAGTGGACAGGCGCTGGGGCCTGTCCGGAGACCTGTGTTTCCGCCCGCTCGTGAAACAGGGTTTTTCAACAACCCCCTATCTGCGCTGGTATCGGTTCACGGCGCGGCGGTGTTCGCGGTACGTGCGGGAAAACCGATGACCTCCGTCCTTGGTGGCCACGAAATACAGATATTTGACATTGGCGGGATTCAAGGCCGATTTGATGGATTCCAGTCCCGGGCTGGCGATGGGGCCCGGGGGGAGTCCCCGGTATAGGTAGGTGTTATAGGGTGAATCGTATCGCAAATCTTTCTTGGTGATGTTCCCATCGAAATGAGGGAGTCCGTATATCACGGTGGGGTCGCTCTGAAGGCGCATTTTTCGTTTGAGCCGATTGATGAACACGGCGGCGATGAGCGGTCGTTCGCTGCTCAGGGAAGTCTCCTTTTCGATAATCGAGGCTAGGGTGAGCGTCTGGTGGATGGTGAATCCCATCGCTTTCGCTTGTTTTCTCAGAGCGGGCGAGAATTTCTTGCGCATCGTGCGAACCATGAAGCTCAGGATTTTTTTCGCCTCGGCATCCACCGGGAAATGATAGGTGTCTGGGAACAGATATCCCTCTATGGAAGCTGCGGAAATCTCGAGTTCTTTGAGAAAAGACGGATTTCGCGAGAGTCTGATGATTTCCGCCTCGCTGGCGAGTTTGGCGCGCTGGATAGTTCTTGCGATTTCCCGGACGTTGTAACCCTCGGGAACGGTAAACGTGCGCCGGGCGACTCTGCCCTCGGATAAATACCGGTATATCTCTCGTGGCGGCATTGACGATTTTAGTTCATAGACGCCGGCCTGAATGCTTTTTGCGCCTCCCCTGAGCCTGGCCTGGAGGTGGAACAAGCCGGGGTTTTTGATTAAACCGCCATTTTCCAGCAATTCGAGAATTTGGGTGAAGGACATGCCCGAGCGGACATGAACGCGCTTTGCTTCGCCTGCCTGGAGGTTCGCGGGCCGATTGAATTCAGCCTCGAGATATTGATAGCCGATGAATGCGACCAGGATGATGGAGGAGAAAAGGACGACGAGGATTTTCCCGAGCCGCCGATTTTCGGCGGGAGGCGGTGTTTCCGGCGCATCGGATTCTTCGGGGGGATTTTCGTTTTCAGTCATGGGAGAGCGAGCGTTTTAAATTCCGATGATCCAGGTAGGCCTGGAGTATGATTTGCGCCGCGATGACGTCGCGCTTTTTCATCTTCCGGCTGGGCTTGGTTTCCATTTCGTTCAAAATTCGGTTCGCCTGCGTCGTGCTGAGGCGCTCGTCCCATGTTTCGACGGGAATTTCTAAATTGTTCCGCAAGAATTTAACGAGTTTTCTGGTGCGCTTCGCCCTGGTCGTATCCCGGTTCGAAAGCCCGACGGGGTGTCCCACGAGCAGCAATTGAACACTGTGCTCACGGATGATGCCGCCCATCTCGTCGAGCAGCTGCTCATCGCTTCGCCTTTCGATGAGGCCGAGAGGCTGGGACGTCAGACCCAGCGAATCACTGATGGCGAGGCCTACCCGTTTTTCGCCGAAGTCCATTCCCAGGATTCGGGGATGACTCATTTCTTGGTTGATTTCGCCTTCGCTTCACCGGGATAGAACATTTCGATCTGGAACCGCTCGAGTGTGGAATGCGTCGCCCTATCCAATGAGGCGAGAGATTTGTGATAGTCGATGAGCGCCCGGGTTTCTTCCGTCAGCGCGTTCGCCAGCCTTTCCTGGTCTTCGAGAATGTTCCTGCTCGTCGAGAGCCCGACCTTGAATTTTTTCTCCTGGGCATCTAGGCGCTCTTCCGCGAGCCTTCTGGCGACGCGAGTCGCCTCGATTCTTTTTACGTTCACGCGAACCCGCCGCGCGTTGCGGCGCACTTCCTCCATGATGGCTTGCTGGGTTTGATGGTAGGAGGCTACGGTTTTGGCGTGCCTGAGCTGCGTTCGGCGGTAGTCCGCCTTTGCTTGCCTGTTTCCAAGGGGCAAGCGGAACGAGACCCCGCCGGAGTAAGTGTACCTCTCGTTTTTGAATTGCTCCTCAAAGGCTTTTGCTTCGCTTTCCGCAAGGGAGTTGTTGGATGCCGAAGCTTTCAAATTGACTTCGGGCAGCAGATTTCGTTTCGCTACGCTCATGTCGATTCGTCTTTTGTCGATTTCCAGGCGGGCTTTCTCAAGCTCTGCGTGCTTGCGCAAGGCATTGAGCGTAAGTTGCATCTCATCCACCGGGACCTGACTGAACCCCGGTTTGTCTGTCGGTAGAATGCTGATGCCCCAGGAAGAGGGTTTCTCCGCTACGTTCAGCAGCATTTTCAGGGCATCTTCCCTGTCCTTGACTTCGCGCTCCGCCACGATAAGAGCTTCTTCCCGGGAGGCGACGGTTGCTTCCGCTTCCGTAATCTCGATCGGGGCGAGCGTGCCGACCTCGACTTGGATCTTGTTCCGGCGCAAGAGGTCCTTGGCGAGGTCGAGAGACTTTCGCCTGAACTGGAGGTTTTCGATGGAAAAGACGAGATTCCAGTAGGCTTGTTGAACGGCGTCTACCGTCTGGATGACCTGGCTCCGGTAAGTGTGAAGCGTTTGCTCCTTGGTGGCGATTGCCACCTTGATTCTTGCCTGATTGATATCGATGCCGAAATTTTTGAGCAGCGGCTGTTCGATGGTGAAGGTGAGGCTGGTTTCATAACTCGGGTCGAATATATTTTGTGGAGAGTTCGTCGATTCCCTGATGTTCCTCAGAATGAGGGAGTATTCGGCTCCCGTGATCAGTCTTTGGCGGATTCCGGCCGCTATGCCCAGCAGGTCGGTTTCCCGTATGCCACCGGTCCTGTTGAATACGCTGTTCGCCGAACCGAGCTTGGATTTGCTGAGATTCGTCTCTACAAAAGCTTCGGGATCGAAGGAGGAGCGTTCTCTGGTGACGTTGTTTTCCGCGATGTCGGGGTCGAACCCGGCGATGGTGATGTCGAAATTCCGCGCAAGAGCGATGCTCACGGCTTCTCGTATGGATAGCGCGAGGCGAGGCCCCTTGATGGCGGGCGCTGCCACATTGCTCCGCGGACGATCGAAAGAAATTCCCCCGGGCATGGTGGATTCTGCACCGGAGGCTTCGTGCTTGGGAGAGGATAGGAACAGGAAAATGAAAACGGCGAACGCAGCAAAACACAAAAAAAATGATTTGGGCGGTCTCATGAAAAATCTTGCTCCAAGTAACTGGCGGCGTAACTCTTGAATCGCTTTTTCCGTGAACTTGCGCCTCATCCTCGTGGGCCAGCATTTTGGCTTCTGGAACGATATATTACTCATATCAGGGCGAAAAGGGAAGTGGGTTTTTGCTTTCTCATCGGTTACTCTTTGTAAATGCGGGAGATAGAGCGCCGCGCTTTCTTTTCTTGCGCGAATGCGCGACGCTCTGCTAGAAAGATTTTCGGGAGAAACTTTTGGGTCGTTGTTGCTTCATGAAAGGCTCAATTCTTTTGAGGTGAGCGAGCGGTGGAAGTTTTCGAGGGAGTGGACGCCTATGATTCTGAGGATTCTCCCTCGGTATTGAGCATCGGGAATTTTGACGGCGTTCATCTCGCTCATGGAGAGATTTGCCGGTTCATCAAGGAAGAGGCCGTCCGGCGCGGCGGCCGGAGCGTCATATTGACGTTCGAGCCGCACCCGCTCTCGGTTGTCGCCCCCGAGAGGTGCCCTCCCCTGATGACGACCCTCGAAGAGAAGCTGGCCCGCCTGGAATCCCGGAATATCGACGCCGTGGTGGTCGAGAAGTTCACGCCGCATCTGGCGCAGACCGAGGCGAGGGATTTCGTGCGGCAGATGATTGGCGAGGGTTTGAAAGCCGCGTTGGTCGTGATCGGCTTCAACTTCCGTTTCGGAAAAGGGCGCGCCGGAAACGTCGAACTCTTGCAGGAAGAGGGAGCGAACGCCGGGTTCGAAACGCACGTGCTGGACCCGTATATGTTCGAGGGAAGGCGGGTCAGCAGCACGGAAATACGAAAACTGTTGCTGAGCGGGTCGGTCGAGGAGGCCGCACGTCTGCTGGGGCAGCACCACCTCATAGAGGGGAAAGTCGTTCGCGGTGATGGACGGGGCCGGCAAATCGGCATACCGACGGCCAACGTGGACTACCCGCCCATCCTGGTTCCTGAAAACGGAGTCTACGCCTGTCGCGTGCAGGTCGATGGCAGGGAGGGCGCGCGGCATCCCGCCGTGACGAACATCGGCAATCGCCCTACGTTCGATAAAAGGGGAGTGACGCTCGAAACCCATCTGCTGGATTGGGCAGGAGATTTGTATGGGAAATCCATTCGGGTGGAATTCGTCTCCCGTCTGCGCGAGGAAAAGAAATTCTCAGGCCCCGAAGAACTCGTCCGGCAGATTCACATCGATATTGAAAACGGGCGGAGAAAATTGAGCGTCTAGGCCAGAAGAGACACCAGGCCGTCGTAGATGAAGAAAATCCCGAATCCGAGCATCACCCACGCGCAGCCTTGCTCGATTCTCATCCATCCGGTCTCACCGATCATGCGGCTTCCCTGGTTCGACGACCAGGTGACAAAAACGGCCCACACGGCGTCCGCAAGCAAGTGAACGATGGTCATTCCCACGAGGCCGGCCAGCCACCCGAATTCGCTCGTTCGCGCGATGAGGCTCGCGCCGATCGTGAGCCACCACAAAACCCAATAAGGGTTCAGAACCGTGAGCAGGACGCCGCCGGTGAGGGAGTTGCACTGCATAACGCTTTTCTGTTCCTGGGCGTCGGCCCGGTAATTCCTGAACACGCCGCTTCCCAGGTAGATGAGGACGCCTCCGCCCAGCAAAGAGACGCCCTCGCGTATCCCCTGGATTTCAAAGAATGGCTGAAGCCCGGCGTATAAGGCGATGATGAGCGGGACTTCGGCCAGAGCGTGGCCGAGAGTGACCCAGATTCCGGCCCACGGGCTTTGCCTGCCGCGCGCGATGAGGAATGCCGTAAGAGGTCCCGGCGACATGACGCCGCTCAGGGAGATGACGGTGACGAATCCGTAGAAGGCCAGCAGGTTCATGTCTTGGGTTACAGCTCATCGAGCAGGCGGCGCAATCGTTCTACGTCCAGATGATATTTGAACACCTTCGTTTTTCCCAGATAGCCGACGGGCACCTCCTCGCCGTAGAGCCGGACCAGTTCGGGATTCGTATCCACGTCGACCTCTTCGACAGCAAGGTCCGGGAAGTGACGCATTATCGCCGTTTTCGCCTCGTCGCACAGATGGCACTCGCTTCGCGTATAGAGCGTAATCTTGGGCATTTTTCTATAGCCTTGCCGGCTTCAAATCCAGGGTTGTCTTGTGTCTCTCGCACTATATCAGATGACGAGATGGTTTCATTCATCGACTCGAATCCTTGACAACGCATTCGCCCCCCGATATAGGGAATGACTACCAATCTTCTCGCCGGAGTGGCGGAACTGG